>DASXGD010000480.1:0-9282 GCA_036489245.1 Occallatibacter sp.
ACGAAAATCCCGGCCCAGCATCGGAGCCACGCCCAGTACCTGGAAGAAGCTCGATGAGACCACCTGCATATCCAGCCGCTGCGACTCGCCTTTCATCTCCAGCGTGATTCCGCCGCCGACGTACGAAGCCATTCCGCTGAAGGTGTGGTTCTGCGCCCGCCAGTCGAAGTAATCCGGATAACTGAGAGATTCGGGCACGACTCCCGGCACCGAGTGATCCTGCATGGCCAGCCACAGCAGCCGATCCGATTCAGGAAATGGCAAAGGCCGCAGCAGCACCGTGTTCACCAGGCTGAAGATGGCCGCCGTCGCGCCGATGCCCAGCGCCAGCGTCAGAATGGCAGCCGCCGCGAACCCTGGCGACCGCGCAAGTTGGCGCAATGCGTAGCGAAAATCCTGCCCCAGCCGTTCCAGCGGCGCCCAGCCCCAGGCCTCGTGCGTTTGTTCCCTGATCAAGGTCGGGTTGCCAAAAGCGCGCCGGGCCGCGTAGCGCGACTCTTCGCCGGAGAGGCCGTTTTCGCGTTGCTCTTCTTCCTCCAACTCCAGATCGGAACGCAATTCGCGCTCGAGGTCCGCGGCCCTGTCCCTGATCCGCCACCATTTCATATCAGCTCTCCTCGGCGGGGGGCCACATCACGCGTGCCACGGCTTCGGCCATCTGCTTCCATTGCGATTCTTCCACTTGAAGCTGCTTCCTGCCCTTTTCCGTCAATCGGTAGTATTTGAATTCCCGGTTCCGGTCCGGGGCTGTTTCCCACTTCGACGTCACCCAGCCTCTTCGCTCCAGGCGGTGCAACGCCGGATAAAGTGAGCCGTGCTGCATCTGCAGAAATTCCTTCGTGCTGCGCTGAATATGCTTGCCTATCTGGTGACCATGTGCCGGCCCATAAATGAGCGTGCGCAGGATCAGCATGTCAAGCGTGCCCTGGAGAAGCCCCGTCCGTTGTGTCTCTTTCGCCATGGAAGACCTTCGACCCTCAGTTTCGATCTGATAGTAGACAGTCGACCATTGATTGTCAAGAGCCGGGAAGCCCGTCCGCAGGTCTCGCATGGAAGGGGAACCATGCCAAAAAACAACCGCAGCCTTTGATTGTCGATCGGCCTGATTACGCAAGACTGCCGCGTGTTTCAAACGCCCGACCCCACAAACACCTCCGGGCTCACTTCGGCTCTCTCGCGCGCCATACTCACAGCCATCAGCAGTCCCGCCGCCACAATCAGCACGCTGCCGGCCACCATCCACATTGTCGGACTCTCGCGCCAGATCAACCAGGTCAAAAGAGCGCCCGTGATGAGCTGCGTGTAATGGCACTGCGAGACGTGAACGGGCGAGGTATGCTTCAGCGCCACAAAGAAGCACATACTGCCGAACGCGCAGAACAGGCCCATTGCCGACAGCGTCGCCGCAAGCCGCAACGTCACCGGCTCGGTGTGCCACAACATCAATCCGAATCCCGCAACAATCATCACGAATCCTGAGAACAGCGTCAGACTCTCAGGCGTCTCGGTGCGCATCAGAACACATGACCACACCATGTTCACCGAGAAGCACGCCACGCACACCATGCAGGCCGCGTACCCGATCCAGTCTCCCTGCCTCGCCGTCCCAAAAGGATTTACGGCAATCACCACGCCCGCGAATCCGCCCACGATGGCCAGCATTTTGCGCCAGCCCAGCCGTTCGGGCAGAAACACCGCCGCCAACAGAGCCGTCACCATCGGCGCCAGGAACACCAGTATGTAAAAGAGGGTCAACGGCAGATGGCGCAGGGCCACCACCACGCACAAGTTGTTCGCCAGGTCCAGGCACGAACGCACAACCAGCCGCGCCGGGCTCTTCGGCAGCAGCCGGTGCGGATTCCCCTGCAAAAACCCGCGCACCACCAGCGCTGCCACGACAACCACGCCCAGGCAGACAACGATTTCATACGCCGGCAACCGCGAGTTGCTGGCCAGTTTCATGCTCGTGTCCGCCAGCACCCAGAATGTGAACCCGGCCAGTGCCAGGCCGATCGCGCCGCGATGCGAAACCCGGGAGTCCATCAATCGCATCGGCTGCTCCATGCGCACCCCATGGATACAGCTTACGTATCGAGGGCCCAATCAAGCAGCGCCAGAACATCGATCCGAACGTAACGCCAGAATCACCGCCCTTGCGAACGCTGCATCAGGGCAATGTCCCCATTGGCACACAATCTCTGAAGATCAGGCTGATCACAACGTGGCGCGGACCTCGCGGGCCCGCATCGCGCGAGCCGGCAATCCGATCGATTGATACATGGCGATCGCGTCATCCACAATCGCGGCCGCCTTTATCTCATCGCTTGGCCCTCTGCGATCGAGCAGCATCCTCGCGTACCATTCCCGCGATACGGGCTGGAGATGGCGGTAGGGCGCAACGTCCGTCTGGTGAATGGCGGTCGTGTGATGCTTCTCTGCGGCCGCCCAGTCACCTGTCGCAGCAGCGGTGATTCCCGCGGCCGTATGAAACGGCGAGAGCAACGAGTACGTCCACGCGCCGGTCTCGACTAGCTCCTCGGTCAGCGGCCGCAATGCGGCAAGGTCTTCTCTTCGTCCTAGGTGGGCCAGGCCGATCACAGATCTCTCCAGTGACGTCCAGGCGCCGAGCGAGTTGAGTTGGGCCGGGATGGGTAATTTCCAGTGACGTCCCGTCCAGGCTGCCTCCGCCCGGGAATCGCCGGCCTCGGCAAGAGCCGCAAAGAGACAGGCCTCCGACAGGCCCGAAAGATACGACTTGCCCTCCACCGTCAGTCCCCGCGAATACCAGTTCTCCGCTTCCGCCAATTCTCCGGACCACAGGGCGAGGTGGCCGCGCTGGATGCTGGTTGCGAAATTCCATCCAACGTCGTGAGCAGCGCCAAATTCCCATGCGTCTACGGTCTCATTCCGTGCCAGATCGAGATTGCCTCGCGCCGCGTTCACGATCGACTCCCCGATCTTGAGTGCCCACACCGCCCCGTAATGGCCTATCTTCTCCGCGCGTCTCATCGCATCGCGGAGCGCGATGGCGCCGGTCTCGGGCCGCCCGCAATACATCTCCGCCCACACCCCGTAGAATTCCACCGAGGACGCGTTCCATGCATCCCCTCGCGAGAGACACGCGGCGGCAACGCCCGGCGCGGCGGCCCGAACCTTCTCCAGCTGAAACGATTGGTAGTAGTGAATGGTTTCGAGCATCTTGGCCGGACCGGGCGACTGGACCTGTCCGCTTTGATACAGTTTTCTGACCTCGTCGAACATCTGGTCCGCGTTTGCAGGTTCGCCCCGCGCGCTCATGATGGCCGCGCGCATCGACAGGACGCTGCACCGCAATTGCGGTTCCTCATGCAGTACCAGCTTGTGCGCCCTCTCCATGGTATGATTTGCGCCGTCCGAATCCAGCCGCAAGGCCTGCACGTAGCTCAACGCAATGCTCGCTTCCGCAAACTTCGCCAACGCGCCCACGGCTTCGTACAGGTCGATCGCCTTACGGTAGCTGGCCACAGCCTCGTCCGGCCGGCCCAGGCTGCGCAAGGTGCTTGCCCTCTGATCCAGCAATTGTGCCGCGCGCAGATTTGTCGACTGTTCCCAGAGCGAAAGCGCGCGATCCAGATGCTCCAGCGCCTCTTCGTGGGCCGACCCCGCCCGGGCCTGCGCCGCCGCCCGCTCCAGGTACGTCGTGGTTTTTTCCGGATCCGCAAGCGCTCCCGCCTGGTACAGATGATGCGCAAGCTGCGACGCCTGGGCCTCCAGATGTTCGCAATAGACTTTTTCGATTCCGTCCGCAACCAGCGCATGGATCCGCTGCCGGCGCGGCAGCGACAGCGACTCCGCCAGCGTCTGCCGCACCAGTTCATGCACGAAGCGATAACGTGTGTCGCGCCCCTCCGGCTCGGGCAGCACCAGGTGCGCGCGTTCCGCTTCTTCAATCGCGTCGAGAGCCGCATCCGGCTGCCTGTTTTCCAACTCTTCGAGCAGCCGCAGGCTGAAGCTTCGTCCAATCACAGCCGCGGTCGTCAGTACACGCCGCGCGTTTTCACCCAGCCGCGCCAGCCTTCGCCCCAGTACGAGGCGGACGTCTTCCGGAACCTGAAGCTGATCTACGCGCAGGTTCAGCAGCCATCGGCCGCTCTCGTCGAAAAGCTTGCCCTCCTCAGAGAGATGGCGGAATACCTCTTCCACAAAAAAGGGATTGCCTTCCGTCTCTTCAAAAATCACCCGCACCAGCGATGCGGGGGGCGATTGGCCGCTCATGGCGGCCAGCATATGGGTCACGCCGTCCAGCCGCAACCGCCGCAGCGGCATACGGACGGCCTGCTTCTCGCGCAAGAGTGTTTCCAGCGTCTTGGCAAAAGGGCGCGTTACTTCCAGCTCCACATCGCGATAGGTACAGATCACCAGCATGGGCGTGGTGGGGAGCGTTTGCGCGTGGTGTTGCAACAGCAGCAGCGTCGGCTCATCGGCCCAGTGCAGATCCTCCAGGACCACCACCACCGGCGTTACGCGCGCTGCCCTTTCCACATACGATCGAAAAGCATTGAACAGGAACCTTCGCTGCTGCTCCGGCGGAAGCTGAAGGGCCGGCGGAATATCAGGATACATGGTGCGCAATTCCGGCATCAGTCTCGCCACTTCGGGCGCATCGTCACCCAAAGAAAAGCGCAGGCCTTCGCGTGGCGCCATGCGGGTAATGTATTCCAGCATCTCCACGAACGGCACATAGGGCGGGGCACCCTCCATTTCATAGCAGTGCCCGATTACACCCACGGCTCCTCGCCGCTTCGCCTCGTCGAGAATCGCGCGCGCCAGGTGCGTCTTGCCGATGCCCGGCTCTCCGCCGATCATCACCATCGAGCCCCGTCCGGCAAGGGCTTCACTCAACAGTCGCTTCAACTCCATGAATTCCGGCTCTCGGCCGATCAGGGGAATCCCGGTCAAGGTCGCGGTCCCCTGCGCGTCAGACAAGCTCGCTCGCAGCCGCTCCAGGTCGGCCCGCACCTCCGCAATCGACGGATAGCGCAGATCGATCTCTTTGACCAAAAGGCGCCGCACCAGCACGATCAGGCTCGGCGGCAGCGATTCGCCCAGGTTCGGGGAATGGCTCAGAATGGCTTCGCGCGTCTGGCCTGCGGTTTTGCAGCGAAAAGGATGCCTTCCGCCCAGCAACTCGGCCAGCAGGATGCCAAAGGAAAACAGGTCCGAGCGCTGGTCCAGCGGCTCTCCGTTCAGCTGTTCCGGCGACATATAGTCCAGGGTTCCGGAAGTGACCGTTGGACCCGCCAGCGAGCCCGCCGCGAAATCAGCTGTTGTCTCGTCCTCGCCTTTGCCGGGCTCAAATTGCCGGGCCATTCCGAAATCAAGAATCTTGATCTTTCCATGGCTGGTAACAAATATATTGGCCGGCTTCACGTCCCGGTGAATAATGCCCAGTGCGTGGGCAGCTCCCAGGCCGCCGGCGATCTCGATGGCAAAGTCAAGCAGCTGCGGAAGCGGCAGAAACGCCTTCTCTATGCCTTCCGGTGCGGCGGAGTTCAGGATCAGGTCGCGCAGAGTCTTGCCTTCCAGGTACTCCATCACGATGAAGGGCTGGCCTTCGTGCTCGCCGATCTGGTAAATCGTGCAGATGTTCGGGTGATTCAAAAGGGAGGCAGTTCGCGCCTCGCGCTCCAGGCGCTGAAGAGTGAACGGCCGTTTTGCCAATTCCTCGGCCAGGAACTTCAGTGCCACGGGACGGTTCAGTTTCAGGTCTTCTCCCTTGTAGACAACGCCCATCCCTCCGCCGCCTAGGACTCCAAGCACACGATAGTGGGAGACCTTCTGGCCGATAAGCGAAGCATGATTCGTCCGAAGAACAGAATTCGCAGGTAAAGTTTCCTCGGGATGCTCGACCGGAAGCATGAGCCGGTATCCGCGCCGCGCCACGGTCTCGATGTAACCATCGTCGTTCGATGTGTCGCGCAATGCGGAGCGAAGCTTCAGGATCGCCGCATTGATGCTGCGATCAAACTCCACCACCGTGTCGCCCGGCCAGAGTCTTTTGCGTATCTCCTCGCGCGAGACCACCCCTCCCTCGCGCAGCAGCAGCATCTGCAGGATCTGAAATTGCTGCTCCGGCAGGCGCGTGCTTCGCCCGTTGCCCGACAAGTCTGCGGTCTCGGTGTTAAGCGCGAAGGGTCCAAAACGAACAAGACCGTGCAATTGAGTCTCCGTGGGGATGTAGTCGGGTAAGCCGGGCAGGGACAATCGTACTCCAGTGCGACTGCTCATTCACTTGGAAAATCACTCGAAAATCATCGCCAGGTGACATTCCGGCAATTGCGAGTGAGCGCAGTCCAGGCCCAATCTATGGCGAGCCGGACCGTATCTTCCCCGCCGATTCTTGTCCCGCAACTCCAAAAATGAGCCGGGTCCAGGTACCCCGATGTGCCCGCCTGCCGATCGGAACAGCGATCGATTCGTGCATGCAGTCATCCTCGTTTCTCATTCAAAAATCACTTCGAAATCATGCCCAGACGATTGCTACTCCGGGCAGCGTGCGAGAAGGTGAGGTCGTCCCGCAAACAGAATTGAAGAGTGAAGTCCGCGCGACTTTGGACCGGGAGAAGAAATGAAAGTGCACGAATCGAAGTCCGACCTGGCAATCAAGTTAGCTGTCTGTTTTGCCATGATTGCCAGCTTATTCGGTTGCGGCCACGTCCCCAGCCTGTCCCAGCGCGGCCCAATGCGGCCGGCCGCGAAAGCGCGCATGATTGCGGGCCACTCTGAAGCCATGAGCCTTGGTGCCGCTCCCAGGTTTCGACTCGAAGTCCACGCGGGCACTTCGGAAAAAGTCAAACCGGCAGCCGCAAAGAATGGAGCAAAGCAATGCGAGTTCTAAATGGGAGGAACCGGAAGTTGTCAGCGCTCCTGGCAATGTGTCGACTTCTCGATGCGAAGCCTTCAGCCCCTCGCATTGAGAACCCGGACGAATCGTATGTGCACGCCTTCCCCGGCCCGCCACACGAGATCGGGGAGAGCAAAACCATGGTCGAAATAACAGGAGGAACGAAATGGGAAAGAGAAACTCACTGCTCTTGCTTGAGGTCATCCTCGGCCTGGCAACCATCCCCGCCCGGGCCGCGAAACCAACCTACGACGCCCTGTACGTGTTTGGCGACAGCTACTGCGACGTCGGCAACCTGTTCTACGCGACCGGCGACACGTATCCCCCGGCGCCCTACTACAGGGGGCGATTCTCCGACGGCCCTCTCTGGGTCGACCATGTGGCCGGCTTCTTGAAGGTGCCGCTCACTCCTTCGTTGCTGGGAGGCACCGACTACGCCTTTGGCGGAGCGTGTGCAACTGCCAATCAGCCGCTTGGAAGCAGTGAGATTCCCAGCGTCCCGACGCAGGTGTTTCTCTATCTGCAGTCCCACGGAGGAAAGGCCGATCCCAATGCCCTCTACATCATCGAGGGCGGCGGCAACGACATCGTCGACACCACGACCGGCTCTCCCACGGCACTGGGCTACCAGATCGCGTTGAACCTCGTGGCCAGCGAGGCCGTGCTCCGCAAGGCCGGGGCGCGGCACTTCATGATTCCCAACCTGTTCGATGTCGGGCTTCTGCCTGTCGCGCAGAGCAAAGCGGCCTTCGCCTCCGCCGCCAGCTTCGCCGCCAACAAAGGCCTTGACCAGCTCCTCGCCTTCGAGCAACAGGTTCCGGGAGTCCATATTCTGCGCATGGATGTTTTCAGCCTGATGAGTGCGATCCAGACAGACCCCACTCATTTCGGCTTCGTCGACATCGCCAATCCCTGCCTCACGACCGTACTATGCGGCGATCCCGACCACACCTTCTTCTGGGATACGTTTCATCCCACCCTGTTTGGGCATTCATTCTTCGCGGTGACCCTCGAGAATGCGCTGTCCCAGCAAGACAACTAACCATGCCGCAAAGGTGCCGCAGGATGGACGGTTATGAGAAAGCTTCTTTTGTTGAGCCTGGTTCTCTGCAGCCTGGCCGAGTCGGCGCAGTCGGCATCCACATCTACCCGGCTGCGCATCCCGGTCAGGACCCTTGCGGCCTCACAGCACCCGCTGAATTGCACTAGCGCGCCGACCTATGGGCAGGTCGAAGCGACGTTCGACAACGCCATCGTCAATCGGTGACTTGTCAGCCTCTTTTGGCGCAAGCATCAACGTCAAGGCACACCTGGACCTGGTGCTTCCCATCCGGGCCCACCCATCCATTCAGCTTTCGCTCCAACCTTCGGATTGCGGATCGTTGCGACGCGAGACCGCTCAGCGTCTCCCGGACAATTCCTGATGCAACTTCAAATACGGTATGGTAAAACTGTCAGCGAACTCATAGATATAAGCGCCATCGCAGGTCGGCATGGCCAATGCGCCGGACAATTGGCTGACCGGGGGAGAAATTTCTTTTGGCTGTACCTTTCGACGCAGAAGAATTCTGGGAAGACCTGCTCGATTTTATCGAAGACGGGCGGGTCATTCCTGTCGCTGGTCCTGAGTTACTCCTCGTCAAGGAAGGCGAGGACCAGGTTCCCCTCTATCGCGTCGTCGCCGAGCGATTGCTGGGCAAGTATGGACTGTCGGCCACAGCGCTTGCTGACGGTCAGGTGTTCCGCGAACACCACGAATTGAATGACGCCGTCTGCGTTGTGGCCCGGGCCGGACGGCGCATCAAGGATCTGTACCGCCCCATCAATGACATTCTCGCCCGTGTCCTGGCCGAAAAGACAGTTGATACTGAACCCCTTCGCCAACTGGCCGCGATCCGCCACTTCGATCTATTCGCCACCGCCACGCCTGACGATCTTCTGGCGCGCACCATCGATGCGGTGCGATTCGATGGCGCCAGGCAGACAGACGAGATCACCTATGCGCCCAAGCTGCCAACTGACCGGCGTCGTGACCTCCCCGAGGTCACTTCATCGAAATACAGCGCTGTTTTGTATCCGTTCGGAAAGTTCGACGTCTCTCCTTTTTATGCCATCCACGACGAGGACTTCCTGGAATTCGCCTACACCATGCAGGCGGGCAACGGGCCGGAGCGGATGTTTTCCCAGCTGCGCAGCCGTAACCTGCTTTTGATCGGCTGTAACTTCGCCGATTGGCTCAGCCGGTTCTTCCTGCGGCTCTCCAACTCCGAGCGTCTTTCCTCCGACCAGCGCAACAAGAAAGAATTCTTTGTCGGCCGTGAGACCGCCGAGGACCGCGACTTTACCGTCTTCCTCGAACGCTTCAGCCAGGATTCCCGATACTATCCGGTCGATGCCCG
>DASXGD010000491.1:0-31958 GCA_036489245.1 Occallatibacter sp.
AACATCTGCAACTTCATTTCCTGCGTCGCCCACGCCATGCTCATCCGGATCATCGATCCCGCTGAAGCTCCCCGCCTCCTCTACGCCGCCCAGTGTGCCATCGCGGCCGTGCGCAAATCCTCCCGCAAACCCGCCGCAGTCAATAGTCCCTCGTAACCCCCCGGAGGTACCGTGAACACCCCCTACCCCCTCCCTGCCATAAGCAATCTTTGCAACACCATGAATCATCGAGGAAACACAAGCCCACTCGCTATCAGGGTGGGCTGCCACAGGCCCGGTCGACATTAACTCTGAATCCGCAATAGAGGGGAGATTTGAAGTGCGGTCTCACGCAGAACTCAGGTGCCGAAAAGCAATTTCGTTTTCGTTAAGAACCGTTTAAGTGCCCAAAAACGGCCCCTTAGAACCGTTTATTTTGGGAGAATTACTCCAATATCAGCATTGTTTTCAGTACTTTACAGGGAAAATCTCAAGGAAAAAGGGCGCCCCTCCCCCCTGTTGTGCTGTGAAACTGTGAGTCCATCGGTTTCGATCAAGCTACGGCTCAATCCCGAATCCGTTGAGTTTTCAAGGTTTGCGACCAATAAAATCCTATCTCTGCGCATTGGAAGCTTCCAAACGAGCGCCGCGGATCCACTCCAGAATCGCCCGGTACTGGTCGCTCGATTCATTTCCATGCCAGCGCTGGCCGCCGTTGTGCGTGGCCAGGTAATCGCCTACATTGCCGGCACTGTCAGTCGGCCGCGTCGGCTTGACGAGGATGAGGCTCTTGTCCGGCTCGGCGATGTTGACCACGCGCATCGCGTACTTGTAGTTCTGCTCGCTGTCCTGATCGGAGAAGATTCCGTCTGCATTGGGCGGTTCCAGCTTGAAGATCACGTGACTGGCATGACAGAACACGCAGGCCTTTCCATCGCCCCCGGGCTTGGCGAGAATCGGCTCGACCTTGGTGACGAAATAACGGAAGTCGAGCACAGAGCCGGGTTGCACGTCGCGCAGTGCATCGGTCAGGTTCTTTCCTTCGAGCACGCTCGTCGAGATGAGCTTGAGGCGTGGATTCGTCGAGGTCTTCAGCTTGTCCAGCGCGGCCCGGAAATCGGGCCGCTGTTCCACGCCGGGGACCTTCCGCAATGTGTCCAGTGCGGCGGCGCTTATGTTGGCATCGGGGTTGAGCACGGCTGCCATGACCGTATCGACGACCAGAGGATACTCGAGCGGCTTCTTGATTTCGAGGATTGCGGTATGCCGGTTGAGATAATCCTGGTCCTGCGAAACGGCGCCGCCGGCCACCCCTAACCGCCTTTTTAGAAATTGCGGGTTCCCGGCTTCCTCCATGAAGACGCCGAGTGCGGAGTCGTTCAGGTTAGCGAATGCAGTCTTGGCCGCCGCCGCCGATTGAGGATCTTTCAAGAAGTGTTCGAAACAGATGCGCACGGATGCGCGCTGCACTTCGGTGTTGAAAGAATTCAATCCGGCAAGGACCTGGCCCTGAAGCTTTGGTTCCTGCATCAGGCCGGTGAACGAAGACGCCGCATCCAGCACCTGCGCATAGTTCGCGGGCCGCGGCTTCTGCTGGAGACCGGCGCGCAAGGCGTCCTGGACAGTTGTCTGCTGCTGCCACGCCGATTTTTCCGGCAGCGCCGCGAGCAGCGGCAGAACAACCGCCTGGCTGTCAGGGTTTCCGTGGTTCAGTATCTCGACAATCTTCTCTACCAGCCGCGGGTCGGGTTGGGCGGGCGTGTCGAGGTTGAGAATGCCGCGCTGTCCTCCCTCGTAGACGTAGCGCACCGTCTGCCGCACGTCGGCGTTCGCGTCTTGCGACAGGTCCAGCGCCGCGAGCGCGAAGCGCGCGTCCCCGGCTTCACTCAGGGTGCTGCCCGCCTTCAGGACTTCAATCTTCATGGAGTCGTCGGCGCCCTTGAGACATGACAGCAGCGCTTCCTCCAACTCCGGTCCGGAGCTTTTAAAAAAATGGATCAGGTCGCTGTCATTGCCAATGCGTGTCTGGAAGAACCCGTTGTGCACGTCATATTTGAAGTCGACCGCTTCCCGGTAGGGCGTGTATTCGTAGCCATCGCGATGCAGGTCCGGCACGCCCTCGACATACTTGGTAAGAACGGCGGGCAGGCCGATCGAAACGGTGTCGGCCTTGAGCGTCGGCAGCGCGTAGTGGCGGATGTGAAAATCCCACAAAGCGTTCAGAATCCCCTCGTGGCCGAGAGTCGTTCCTTCGCGCAGTACCTTGGCCAGCACCTGCGCCTGGTCGCGCGCCACTGCTTCATAGCCGGCGTTGATGCGGTCTTTGTCCTCGTCCTTGGCGCTTGCCCGGACCCATGCTGAGAGATATCCGGTGTTCTCGTCGAGCAGGTTGTAGACACTCTCCTCGAGTCCGCGCCGGACCATCGCGTTCTGTTCCGTGTTCAGGCGCACGGCGAGTGCCTCCAGGGTGCCCCGGCGCACTTCGGGTTTGTCCACCTGCCAGTAGTACCAGCGCCACACTCCGCCGGCGGCCTCGAAACGAACCGATGGGACCGGATCGTTAAGGTCGCTCACGAGCGCCGCCAGCAATTGCGGGTCATCCGTGAGGTCGCGGAAATGCTGATTGAAGACCCGGGCGGCTCCCCAACGGGTACGGGCATCCGGCGACGCGAGCGCCACGGTTAGCAACTTGCGGCCTTCCGCCGATGCGCTCTGGCGGCGCGACAGAACCATGCGTAGCGCATAGGCAGAAGCGGCCTGAACCATCTTGGTCTGATCGCCGAGGCCTTTGATGAGAACCGGCACGGCGCCCGGATCGGCCATGTGGCCCAGCGCGCGTGCCGCGGCTTCGCGCGCCAGCGGCTGATCGCTGTCGGAAAGCACTTTTCGTATCTGGTTCAGCTGCGGTTCGGGAGCCAGATCCCAGAACTGGTCGAGTTGTTGAAGAAGCAGCGGCAGATCGTTTACGGCCAGAGTCGCTGCCGGCGCGGGATAGGCCGCGTCCCAGTTTTTCGCTTTGGTCGGTCCCGGATACAGCGTCGACAAGGCCATCACCGCGAATTGGGTTGCGCGGAACGGCGTGTTGAAGCCCTGGTAGACTGGATCGCCTTCCCAACTGCCTTCCGGACGCTGCGCCGCAAGCAGGGCCTTCACCGCGACGGCGAGGTGCTCATCGGTTTCCGGCCGGCGGCCGGCTTCCGCCAGGGCCAGGACAGCGTTGTACGCAATAAAATCCGCGGGCTTGGCTTTCTTGTCGAAGGGATAGGGCCAGCTTCCTTCGGGCGTCTCATATTCGTAGAGCTTGTCGATCAGCGCGTTGATCTGCGCGGAGTATTTCTCGCGGTTGATCTCGGAAAAAAACATGATCTTCCAATCGAGATCGATGACATTCTTCGGCTCGACCGGAACCGCCAATTGCTCGACATGGTCGCGCTCAGTCAACCACTCCTGATCGTGGCTCTCGTTGTAGGCCAGGTCGAAGGTGTGCCAACTCTGAGTCGCGATCTCGAAGGGGCTTACGTCCGGTTCGCAGCCGTCGGCCTCATCGCCAGGTAACGTCGTCACGCCCTTGTAGTGGATCTTGAGGAACTTCGCATAGGGCAGGTCGAACTTCCGGCGAGGCGGATCGTGAGTCACGTTCTGCTCGAAGGCATTCACGATCAGCGGCAACCGGCTGGCCTCTGTCCGTGCGGTGTAGATGATGCGCACCCAGTTGGTATTTGGCTCTCCATAGAGCGGACGGGCATTGTTGTAAATGCGATCGGTGAGAAACTCGAGACCGGCGCGCTGGGTCGGGGCATAGCCCTTCTCGATGGCTTTCAAATAGCCGCGGGTAGTGAATTGGGTAGGGTGGCAGGCGATGCACAGCTGCGTCTCGGAGTGCTGCATGGTGGTACGCAGCGCGATAGCGCCGCGGCGCGGCGTGTTTGAAAGCCAGCTGTCTCCCATGTTGACCAGGAAGTCCATGCCCGCGCGCACCGCCTCGTGCGGGTCTTTGGTTGGCGGGACGCCATACAGATAGGTATGCAACTGGTAGGCTGGATGATCCGCGGCCACGCGCACGTAGTATTCGTGTCCCGGCTGAACAATGCGGGTACGAAACTTGTAGAGGCCCGGATAATTCTGCGTCGCTTCCACCTTGTAGACGAACTCGCCGTCGGTGAAGGGGACCACATCGGGTTTCCCGTCGGAGTCTTTGCCCAACTGGAAAATGTCGACGTCGTACGGAACGTCCCGATCGGTCACATTCAATACGAAGTAGACCAGCCGGGGCTGATTTTCGTGAAAGGTGAATCGGAACCACTGAAATCCCTTCACCATGGCCGCATAACCATCTTCGTTCTTCGCCGGGGCATAAGGCCGCTCGTCGTCGCTGCCAAAGACAGTCTGGCCCAGCTCGAAAGTCTGTGCGGCTTGCCAGGTCCCGTTGGGACCAGCCGCAATGATGCCGCGGCCCGCCTTACCCGTGGTGACCGATGCCGGCGAGGACTCGGGAATCTTGCTCATTGTTGCCGCGATCTCGGGAAGGCGCTCCTCGGCGGCAGCGGAAAGATTGACAGACACCTTACCCGCCGATCGGGGCCGGATGGTCATGTAGAAGTCGAGGTCGGCGGCATGGAGCCACTTCGATTGGATCTCGCCCTGGGCGTCAGTGATCGTGACACGCACGGCATCGTCGCCTTGCACCTGTGCGGGATTCTTCACCGCTACGGTGACCGCGTAGAGGTTTCCCGGCCGCCCTTCTCCCAACTCGACGGTCCGCGCGGGGTTTGTCACGGTCTGATCGGCATGGACAGATCGGCCCACCCGCAGGGTCGCACCGAGAATCCATGCAGCAATGGTGAGTGAGATGATCGCCCGAAAGGCAATGCGTCGAATACCCGGCCTCAGATCCATGTTTGACCTCGTGTGCTGAAAGCGATGCGAACTCATTTCACCTGGAATTCATTGGGGAACATATTTGCCGATCGCATGACAGTATATCCCCGCGGTTCTGTGGGGTCCATCGTATCGAGGTTTTGGGCGCTGTCACAGCCGGAACGCAGATTGCCGGGCGATAATTCGATGACGCCGAATCAATACGAGGTAGCGCATCTTGACTCAGCCGCAGAGCCATACCGTTGTCCCGTCCCAGTCTGATGCCCCTGGTGGCGTACGCCTCAACCGAACACTCGGGTTATGGAATCTCATCATCATCGGCATGGTTATTATTCAGCCGACGGCGCCCATGGGGATTTACGGCGTCATCAGCAATAAGGCCAATGGACACGTGGTCACCACCATTCTCATCGCCATGGTCGCGATGCTGTTCACGGCCATCAGCTATGGGCGCATGGCAAGGGTCTATCCCAGCGCGGGATCCGCTTATACCTACGTGGGCCAGGAGATGCATGCCTCCCTCGGCTATGTGGTGGGCTGGGGAATGGTGATGGATTATCTGCTCAACCCTCTCATCTGTACGGCTTTCTGCGCCAAGGCCGCGATGAACATTCTGCCCGGCATCTCTTACTACGTATGGATTATTTTTTTTGCGGCATTCTTTACCTGGGTGAACCTGCGCGGCATCAAGACCTCGGCCCAACTGAATGAAGCACTTTGCGCGGGCATGGTCATTGTGGTTCTCATTTTCCTTGCCAGCGTAGCTCGCGCTGTCTGGCACGTGCATCACGAGCCAGGCTTCTTCCTGCAGCCGTTTTATGACCCGGCCACATTTCATCCCGCCAGCATTTTCGCCGGCACCTCTGTCGCTGTACTGACCTACATCGGATTCGATGCCGTATCCACGCTCTCGGAAGAAGTCGAGAATCCGCGGCGCAACATTCTCCTGGCCACGGTCCTGGTCTGTTTGATTACGGGTCTCCTCTCGGGCTTGGAAGTCTACGCGGCGCAACTTGTCTGGGGATCGAAGCCATTTCCGAGCGATCAGGTCGAGTCGGCCTTTGCCATGCTGTCGCGCCAGGCGGGCGGAGCACTTCTCTTCCAGATCATCAATTTCACGCTGCTGATAGCTAACATGGGATCGGGCATGGCATCGCAGCTCGCGGCCGGCCGCCTCCTCTATGGCATGGGCCGCGGCAATGCCCTTCCCCGATCATTCTTCGGCGTGATCGATCCAAAACATCGCGTGCCGCGCAACAACATTCTCGCCCTGGGGGCCGTCGTGGTTGCGGGCGCCGGTCTCCTCGAGTTCTTTTCCAACAGGCTTGGCGGCGGCGCATACGAAATCGGTGCCGAAGCCCTCAATTTCGGCGCCTTCATCGCATTTATGGGAGTCAACGCAGCTTCTTTCGTTCACCATCTACGCGCCGGAACAGGAAGGGATCTCGCCGGTTTCGTCATTCCGGCCCTGGGATTTGTGATTTGCGGGTTCATATGGGTTCACCTCAGCCGGCCCGCACTGGTGCTGGGCTTTTTCTGGATGGCCGCGGGGATTATCTATGGTGCAATTCGCACCCGAGGGTTCCGTGCGGAGCTGGTCACCTTCGAAATCCCTTCAGATGTGGCTTGATCGGACCGCGATCGATTGCGCCAGTCAGGACCAGACGCCACATGGGAGACGCCGATGAGCGCTCGAAGCAGATCGAAGGGATCAAGGTGGTTTCGAATATCGCCGCTCTTGATCGCGCGTTTCACCAGCGCAGCAACCGCGCCCTGGATCAGGCCAATATTACTTTCCGCTTTTCTCTTGATTCTTTGCGATCCTGCGAACGTCTGCCCGGCTCCGTCTACGGCCGGCCGGGTCGCCTACGAGCTGCGCTATGCCGGCGCCGGCGATCCTAGCGTGAGCCTCCGTATCACTCCAGAGAACCCGCTTCCTGCTCCAGCCGCCCTCATAATTCCCAGGTCGTACCCCGGGGGATACTCGTTTGTTCGCTACGATGACTTCGTCGAGGACGTTCATGCTTTTTCTCCGGACGGCAAGCCCCTCGAATGCAAGAAGGACGCCGACGGACCACGCTGGGCAATCGGCCACGAGGGTGAGAAGATTTCGCGGATCGAATACGGGGTGAATATCGGCCGAATGGAGGATCGGATTCGCGATTCTGTGGATTCTTCCAAGTTTCGCAAGAACTACCTCGGGGTTCTCGGCTATTCGGTCTTCGGCTACATCGACGGTCTGGAACCAGCCCCTGTCACCTTGCAAGTGGATGGACCCGGAGAATGGCCTGTCTTGAGCACGCTCGATCCGCGCGCCCCATTGCTGAACGGGACCGCAAAGGCGCAGGCCGCCAATTACGACATCCTGGCCGACTCTCAAATCGTCATGGGACCCGGCGTGCAGTTCCGGAAACTGCCCGGCACGATTGACCTGCTGGTGGCAGTGTATTCAGAAGGAGACGAGGATGTGGATGCCGAAAGCAAGCTGGCGCGCGAGGCCCTCGACCGCGTTCAGGAGTACTTTGGCGACACGCCATTTCCTGCCTATACTGTGCTGCTCGAATTGCTTCGGCCGCGTGAGGGTCACGACTACAACTTCAGCCAGGAACACGATACCAGCGGCACGTTCAGCCTTTCCGTCGATCACGCGACGAATAGTCACTCATCGGACTCTCACCATTGGTCCGCGCTCTTCAATTTTGCGCATCACATGGCGCACTCCTGGGTCCCGAAACGTGTCTGGGGCATCGGCTATCGTCCGTTCAACTGGGAATTGCCTCCGGTCATTGAAACGATCTGGTTCAACGAGGGGTTTGGCCGGTATGCGGGGATGCAGGCCCTAGCCGCGGGGCTTCCGGACGGAGAACGAAAGACTCGGCGGGAACGCGAGATAACGCGCACGCGCGGCTACCTTGACGCTGCCCCGCCTTTCATCAAGCAAATGCCGCTGACCCTGCTCTCGCAGGAAGCCTCGTTTCTCTACGCCAGTGATTTTCGCACCGGCATGAATATTTTCGGGCGCGGCTTCCTCATGGCAGCGGAAATGGACGACCGCATTCAGACACAAACAGAAGGTAAAAAGAGTCTGCGAGACGCGTTTCGTGCATTGCTGGCCTGGAACGCCAGAAATCAGCGCGCGCTCCAGACAGAAGAAATGACGCGGATCATCTCTGAATCGACCGGTGTCGACGTCCACGACATCGTGGCGAGCTGGATGGAAGCGCCGATACGATAAACAGCACTTGGCGCAAACGGGTGGCTTCGCGGTCACCACTCCGTTAAGACCCCTCGTATTTATTGAGCCAGCGCTCCAGCCACGATCCCTTGATCCAGGGTGAAGGTGGAACCAACCGCGCCCACGACGGCGGTCCGGCGCGTTAACCCCGCCCGCTCCCGTAGCCGGTACACTGCTTCGATGCCGGTGCAATGCGCGCCCAGCAGGTTGGCGACTTTGAATTGCTTGAATTCGTCACCGGTCCAGTTCAATTGCTCGTCGGTGGCAGGAAACAGATGCAAGCCGCCGATGACCGCGTCCACCGCGCGCCCCGGAAATTTCGCCGCCGCATAGGTCAGGATGTTGACAATTCCGGCGTGCCCGCACCCCGTCAGAACCACCAGGCCTTGGGTGGTGTCAAGCACAAGCGACTGGTCCTCGGGTATTGTGTCCTCAACCAGGCCATCCGGGGTTTGCACCTTTCCCGTTACACTCCAATTCCGCTCCGGGTATTTCCGTGGAACGGGCCCGGTAAGCCACGCGCCGGGAAAGATGTCCGCGCCGTCGGAGTGCTCGATGAATCGCCCTCCGGTCGCCTCATACGCCTTTCGAATCGCTATCATCGGATTGCTCTCGCCATGGGCCGACGGCCGGCTGTAGAAGATTCCCTTGGCGACGTGCACCACGGACAAGGCGGCGGGGTTCTTTTTCATCATCTCGCGACGCAGAGTGAGCAAGCCGGTCACGTGGTCGTCGTGGTTGTGCGTGAGGACCACTTCCTGCACGTCGGAGAGATCAACTTTCAGATCGCGGGCATTTTGCAACACCGTCTCTGGATGCGCGCCAGTGTCCACAAGGATCCGATGACCGTCGGCTTCGACTAACGCGGAAAAGCCCCACTCGCCAAAGCCCGTCGGTTCTCCCACCAGCATGGTGGAAAGCAACGTCACTTTGAGCGCGCGAATCTGCGTTCCAGAAGTACTCGACGCATGCACGGAAGGTCCGATCCATGGGCCCCGTGTCACGGTCGCAGGAATGCAACCGAGCAGGAAACCAGTAATGACCACGACTCGACATAGTTCGCTTTTCATGTCCGACCTCGACCCTTCTCTCAGCCTGATCGACTTACGAAGATGGCAATTGCCTGAGTGAGATCCGAATCGTCCACCAATAATGGCTTCGACTATGTCGCAGATCTCGAGTTCCTCAAAGCAGTAATGTTCAGGTTTTGGCAACGGGCGCCAGCAGACTCCGCCGACCTATTCCCCGTCCGCCGGCACCTGCTCCAGCAGCCGCTTCCATGTCCGCTGGTTCTTGCGGAAACTCTTCTTCAAATCTTCGAGAATTCGTTCGAAGTCCGCATTCGTGCGCAGGTTATTCCATGCCGGATTTTTCTGGAACCACGGATAATTTTCATTCCCGAGATAGATCGCCCGCCTGAGCCAGTGCAGCGCTTCAGTCGCATCCCCTTCGACCGCAAAGTAGGTCGCCAGCCGATATGCCATCTCGCTGTCGGCCTCGGCTGCCGTCAGCGTGTCGTCTTTCAGCAACTCTGTTCCCCGTGCGCGATCGCCCGCCTGCACATAACACAGCGCCAGCGTAGGCACCGCGATACGCATCAGCTCATCGTCGCGAATCACGCCTTCAAGTATCTCGATCGCCGCCGCCAGGTTGCCCATGCGCATCTGCTGATACCCCGAGGACGTGCGCAGCAGGGGATGCCGCGGCTCGAGAGCCAGGCCCTTTCCCAATTCGTCTCCGGCCAGTTCGAGCTGGTTCTGATACTGATACACCCGCGCCCGGTGGTTGTAGAGAATGGCCGCGTTCGCCGGGTTCAACTTGAGCGCGCGGTTGAACTGGATCAGAGCCTCGTCGTACATGCCGTCGCCGCGCAGCGCCTGTCCGGCCACCATGTGGACGTTCCAGTCATTCGACGAAACCGTCAGCATGTTCGAAATGCCATGCCGCGCCGACTCCTTCTCACCCCGCCCCAGCAGCATATAGATCCGATAGAGGTTGGCCTCCGTCGATGCCGGATCGAGCTTCAGCGCCTCGTCGAAAGCCCGCCGCGCCCGGATCACGTGAATCTGCCCGCCAAATCCGTGACGCGCATATTGCAGTTCGGCAATGCCCAGGCCGCTCCACGCCTGCGCGAATCCCGGGTCTTTCTCGGTCACGCTCGAAAACAGCGCATGCGCGCGATCGAGGTCGGGCCGCGCTCCGGTCCGGAACATGAATGAACTCAGCAGGGCCCGCGCCTGCAGATACTCTTCGCTCACCGGCCCGGGCAGCGATCCATTGCGCGGCCCGCTGCGGGGGGCGTCTGCCTGGGCCGCCTCGATCGAATCCGCCGCACTCAATCCGTGCAACGCCGCAAAGACTTCGTTTGATATTTCCGTCTGCACCGCAATCAGGTCCAGCGACGCTACCCGGATCGCTCCGCCCGAGCGCACCCGTTGGGACCCCACATCGAGCAGTTGCCAGTTCAAATCGAATCCCTGGTCGGAGCGAAGGAAGTTGCCCGCCAGCACGTACGAAACCAGGAGTTTCTGACCTAACGACAGTGGGTCCATCTGGGCAATCGGCAGCGACATCAGCGTGCTCGACGGCCGGACTACGAGGGTCGGGATCCTCGCCAACCGCGCCGCCAGCGCATCGGCAAGCGCGAATCCATAAAGCGGCGCAACTTCTTTCGCGCCCAGGTTGGTGAAGGGCAGAACCACCAGCGAGTTCTGCTGCGCGCGATCCGGAGCCGACTCGCGAAACCGCTCCGCCAGCATCGATAGAAACCCTGTGGCGCGCTTCTCGGCCTCCTGTCCCGTGGTAGGTAGATTCGCGGCCGCATCCCCCGGAATGCTGCCGGTCTCGATCTGCTCCGCCTTCATGATGGTTTTCAGCGCCTCGCGAACCTCGGCCGCCGAAGTGTAGCGCGCCGCCGGATTCTTCTCGAGACACATCGCAATCACGCTTTTCAACTCGCTGGAAACGCCGGGCACAATCGCGCTCAAATCTGGAGGTTCGGAAAACTGGATGGCGCGGATCGCCTGAAAATCTTCCGCATCGGGCCGGGAGAACGGGTTCCGCCCGCTCGCCAACTCATAGAGAATCAAGCCCAGCGCCCACACGTCCGACTGCACGCTCGACTGCCCGGTCACGAACTGCTCCGGCGCCATATAGCGGATCGTTCCCCCGCGCGCCGTGTAGGTCGCCGCCATCGACGCATCCTTGGCCAACGCAGGCTTCGCCGGGTCGAAGTTCGCATCCTCGGGAGGCAACCGCCGCGCCAGCCCAAAATCCAGAATCTTCGCCAGTCCCCCATCCGTGAGCATCACGTTCTGCGGCTTCAAATCGCGGTGGAAGATGCCCAGCACGTGGGCGGCCTGCAATCCATCCGCCACCTGGATGCCCACCGACAGCACCAGCTGCCGATTCGCCGGGCCGTGCGCTATCAGGTGGTCGAGCGACTGGCCGGGAACATACTGCATCACGATATAGCCGCCGTCGCGGCTTTCCCCCACCTCGTAAATCGCGCACACGTTGGGATGCTCGATGGCCGATGCCAGCCGCGCTTCGCGCAATACCGTCGAACGCAGTTGCTCGGCCGACATCACGCCCGCTCGCAGGATCTTCAACACCACCGGGCGCTGCAGCAGCGTGTCGTTGGCCAGGTAGACCACACCGCTGCCTCCGGCGCCCAGCCGGCGGACAATCTCGTAATGTTCAATCGTCTTGCGCTTCATCTCTGGCTGTTTCCAGTTTACCGGGCACCGATCAACACCGTTTCAAAGCCGAGAAAGCGCGGCCAAAGTCCTCCTCCAATCTGCTACTCTTCGTTTAAGAATGGGCGTAGTCCACAGGGGAACATCACGAGGTGCGGCATGGGCCGCGATCCTGGCAGCGTCTTCCCTGGCCGCGTCTTTCCTCACAGCGCAGCAGCCGCCGCCCCCGCAGCCGCCGCAACAGCAGCCTGGCGCGGGCGCGCAAGTCCACACCGGATCGAGCAGCGGCATCACCGCCGACGTCCGCGTCCAGAACCTTCTCGCCGACCACCAGTTTTTTCGCATCCAGTCTGAACTCGATCAGCTCCCCCCGGAACAGGCACAGCTCTATCGCGGCATCCTGGCCAATCGCAATAACGATCCAAAGGAATCAATTCAGTTACTGGAGCCTTTGCTCGACAAGGTGGCCGGCGGCGGCGACCCGGTGCACGAAAAGCTTCTCCGCAAAGCGCTCGCCGAGGACTATCTCCGCGACGGAGACTTCTCTAAAGCAGCCGCGCAATATCAGACCCTCGAAAGCCGGCTGCAAGGCTCGCTGAGCCGCGATGAGCAGGACGAGATCGAGATGCCGCTCAAGCTTCTGCCTCTGGCCGCGGCCAACCCGGCCATGACCGTCGATCCCTGCGATCCGTTCCTGCTCCAGGTAAGCAAAAATCCGCTCGGCCTTATCGACATTCCGGTTTTTGTCGATGCTCGCCCGCACACATGGATGCTCGATCCTACGGCGCCCTTCAATATGATCGCGCGCTCGCTTGCCCGCGAGGCTGGCCTCAAAATCTCTGAAGAAAGCGCGACCATTCACTCCCTTACGGGAAAGGACATGCAGGTCCACTCCACCGTAATTCCGCGCTTCACGGTCGGCGGCCGCCTCACGTTTCACAACATGACGGCCTTCGTGTTCGACGACGCCGATTATAGCTTCGCGCAATCGCGCTACCAGGTGCAGGGAGTGCTTGGCTACCCGGCGCTCTCGGCGCTGCGCAGCCTGACCATCACCGATAACGCGACGATAGAACTGCAGCCCGCGCGCCAGATTCAAGCGCAGGGCAAGGCCGCGCCGAACTACGATGGGGCGCGCTTCTTCCTCGATGGCGACCAGATTATCGTTGCCCTCGGCCTGGCGCCGAACGAACAGATGTTCGCGCTAGACGCCGCTGGCCAGCAAACCTATTTCACTTCCCGCTACTTCGACGAGCACGCGGTCGAATTCGCCGGACAGAAACAGGAATTGTTCACGATACCGAGTGCGCGTCCGTTCCCGCCCCAGCCCGCATACATGGCGGAAACCCTTCCCCTCCGATTCGGATTGTCGAAGGTGGACGTGCACTTCATTCAGGTACTTACCCAGCCCGTGGGCTCGGCGGCCCTCGACGATGTGTACGGCGTGCTGGGCGTAGACGCGCTCGACCAGCTGCGCGGCTACACCTTCGATTATCAGAATATGCGCTTTCGCGTAGGGCAAGAGTAGAAACGGCTTCGTGCTATCATGATAGCAGAGAGAACTCGAATGGCACAGATCCTGGTTCGTAACCTCGAAACTCAGCTAAAATCCCGCCTGCAGCGCCGCGCCAAACGGCACGGCAGGAGTATGGAAGAGGAGGCCAGGGACATTCTTCGCAATGCCCTGCGCGAAGAAGATGCCCATGCCGGCGGCTTGGGATCGGAAATCGCGGCCCTGTTTCGCGAATCAGGATTGAAGCAGGACATACCGGAACTTCGCGGGCACACCGTTGTTCCCGTTGAATTTGAGCCATGATTCTGCTCGACACCAATGTACTCTCCGCCCTCATGCGTCAAAAGCCCGACGTGGAGGTGATTCGCTGGCTCGACCAGCAGCCGCGCACCTCGGTGTGGACAACCGCGATTACCGTCTTCGAAATTCGCTTCGGACTCCAGGTGATGGCGAGTGGAAAGCGGCAGTTGTCCCTAATGAAGGCATTTGAGCACCTGCTGACGGAACTGATCCAGCAACGGGTTGCTCAATTCGACGGCGCGGCCGCTGAGAAGGCCGCGGACCTGATGGTCGCGCGACAGAAGAACGGACTCTCCGGAGACCTTAGAGACACGATGATTGCGGGCATTGCCCTTGCCACCCACGCCACGCTTGCAACACGGAACGTGCGGCACTTTGAAGATATCTCATGCCCCGTTGTGAACCCTTGGGAGCCATAACCTGCCCGCTTTTCAGTGACCACCGATCACTGACAACTATCTTTCAATGTCCGCGGCGAGGTGCGCTTTCATCCACCGGCTCCGGCGGCAGCTTCGCCATCTTCTTCTGCCCAAGGCGCCCCAGATGAAACATCGCTTGTCCGAAAATCAGCAGCACCAAACCCCACCATAAGTTCGCGTTGATGCCCAGGCTGCGCGCATAGAGTTCGGTATTGCCCTTGGTGGCGATGCCGAACGCCACGAGGATGATTCCGACCAGCGTGAACATCAGTCCCATCGGAATGCGTAGATCGAGAGTCATCGGTGCTCCTCCTCAGGCAAAGAAAATGTTGAGCGCGATGGCGCCGATCAGGACCGCAATGCCCAGGGTTTCAGGCCGCTGCCACCATGCCAGGTGGTGATGCGGCGGCTTCGGTGTTAGTGAGTGGACCAGGCCCACCAGTTCCGATTCCGGCCTCGGTTTCGTGCACAGGCTTACAACCACAGTTACAAGAAAATTGGCGCTGAAAGCGAAGATGGCTCCCCAGAAATTCTGCGCCATCTCGCTCGGATAGTGGTGCAGCACGCCGATCCAGCCGCCGTGAATACCGGTCCGATCCTCGATTGGCAGGGTCAGTCCATGGTGCAGCAAAGCCACGCCAGTACCTGCAATCAAGCCCGTGAATGCTCCGTGGCCTGTGGCGCGTTTCCAGAACATTCCCAACAGGAAGGTCGCAAACAAGGGTGCATTCACGACTGAAAACACCAATTGCAGCGTGTCCATGATGTTGTTGAAGCTGACCACCGCATACGCCGTTCCGATAGAAAACAGAATTCCGCCCACCGTAGCCCAGCGCCCCACAGCAAGATAATGCCGGTCGCTGGCACCCTTGTGAATGTAGGACTGGTACAGGTCGTACGTAAAAACGGTATTGAATGCGGTCACGTTGCCCGCCATGCCGCTCATGAAACTGGCCAGCAGCGCCGTCAGCCCCAGGCCCAGAATTCCGGTCGGAAAGTAGTGCAGCAACATGTTGGGCGTGGCCATGTCGTAGTCCAGCAGGGGTTGGCCGCTGGCAGTGAACATCGGCTGGCCGGTCACAGGGTTGATCTTCGCCGGTACGATTCCTTTGCCCTGCTCCACCTGCGCCGAAACCACCTGGATGTTGTGGACAATCGACCCATCCGCATTCCTGGTTACCGTCTCGACCGTGTGCGGCGTAGGCAGCGCGATGGCCAGCAGGCCGGGCAGAATCACCAGGAACGGGAACAGCATCTTGGGAACGGCCGCAATCAGTGGAACCTTGCGCGCCGAATCCATATCCTTCGAAGCCATCGCGGTCTGGATCACCAGGAAGTCCGTGCACCAGTAGCCCGACCCCAGCACGAACCCCAGCCCCATGGCCAAACCGAAAATCTCAATGCCCATGGGATTGGTGCTCGAGTGCATGACGCCCTTCCACTGGTGCATGTACGCCACCGGCAGCGTGGCCTTCAGCCCTCCCCAACCTCCGACGTTCCTCAGTCCCAGCAGCACGAGGGGCAGAAATCCCGCAATGATGAGAAAGAATTGCAGCACCTCGTTGTAGATCGCACTGGTCAGCCCGCCCAGAAATATGTACCCCAGCACGATGATCGCCGACAGCACGATCGAAAAAGTGAAGATGTCCTCCGGCGGCCGCCCCATGGCATGAAACAGGCCGTCGAATACATGCAGTGTCTGGATCAGCCGCGCCATGGCATACATCGAAATCCCGGAACTGAATACGGTCATCACCGCGAACGAACAGGCATTAAGCGCACGCGTCTTCTCGTCGAAGCGCAGACGCAGAAACTCCGGCACCGAGCGCGCTTTCGAGCCGTAATAGAACGGCATCATGAAGATGCCCACGAAGATCATGGCGGGGATGGCACCGATGCCGTAGAAGTGAGCGGTTTCGAGCCCGTACTTGGCGCCCGAAGCTCCCATGCCAATCACTTCCTGGGCTCCCAGGTTGGCGCTGATAAAAGCCAGGCCGCAGATCCATGCCGGCAGCGCGCGGCCGGCCTGAAAGAAATCCTTGCTCGTCTTCATGTAGCGCTTGAGGGCAAAACCGATGCCCAGCACAAACACGAAGTAGAGCACCATGATCAACCAGTCAACGGGTGTAAGTTTCAAGCGAACTCCTTACTGACGCATGCGCCACACAATTCCATGGCCTCGACCACGGGCAAATCAGAAGGGCCGCCGTGTCAGCCTTTGCTTTGCTGGCAACAGTCTTGGACTCCAGCCCCCGAAGCAAGGTGAGAATCCGCCCCAAATCCGCTAACGGCTCCAGCCGCAGTTCAACCCTGCTTTGGACGAACGGACCGACGCCCCTCCCCCGCTCGCGAGGCCGCTGTGGTCTGTCTGCAAAGATACGCAACCACTCTAAGCATTTGAGCGCAAAGCCGTCCAGTGGCAAACTGAAAATGTTTTCAGGCACTCCGCGCCGCAGAGTTTTGGACGAGTAAACAGGTAGAATAAAAGAGCATGATTCCTACCCTGACCTGGACCCCCGAGGGCGTCCGCTTCATCGACCAGACCCGGCTCCCTCTCGAGGAAAGCTACGTGCTCGCCACCACCTACCAACAGGTAGCGGACGTCATCGTCACCATGGTGGTTCGGGGCGCTCCCGCCATCGGCGTTTCCGCGGCCTACGGCGTTGCCCTAGGCGCTTTGAAGAGTACTGCGGCCACGGTCGAAGCGTTCGCACCGGAATTCGAAACGATCTGTTCTCGCCTCGCCGGAACCCGCCCCACCGCCGTCAATCTGTTCTGGGCCATCGACCGCATGAAGGATCTGTTTCGAACCATGCGCCCTTCCCATGCAACCATGGCCGAGGTCCAGGAAAGATTTCTATCCGAGGCCCACGCCATGTATGAGGAAGATATCGCGGCCTGCAAAACCATGGGAGCATTCGGCGGCGGACTGCTGCCGGATGAAGGCGGCGTTCTGACCCATTGCAACGCCGGCGCTCTGGCTACCTGCGGCTACGGAACTGCACTCGGCGTCATCCGCGCCGCGGTCGGGCAGGGCAAGCAGATCCACGTCTACGCCGACGAAACCCGCCCCTTCCTCCAGGGTGCGCGCCTTACCGCCTGGGAACTGATGGCCGACGGCATTCCCACCACCGTAATCTGCGACAACATGGCCGCCAGCCTCATGCGCGCCGGCCGTATCCAGGCCGTCGTCGTAGGGGCGGACCGCATCGCAGCCAACGGCGATACCGCCAATAAAATCGGCACTTACAATGTCGCCATCCTCGCCAAAGAACATGGCATCCCGTTTTACGTGGCTGCGCCCTGGTCCACCATCGATACCGCCACTCCCACCGGCGACTCCATCCCCATCGAAGAACGCGCCGCCATCGAGGTCACGCATCATGGCGGAAAGCAACTCACCCCACCCGGTGTCGGCATCTGCAATCCCGCCTTCGACGTGACCCCCGCGAAATACGTCACCGCGATCATCACCGAGCGCGGGGTCTTGCGCGCGCCATATACCGAATCCCTTCGCGAAATGGAATTGGTCGCCCGTTAGCTACAACATATGGGTGCCCCATTCTAGCCGCGCTTTTTGCGGCTAGGGTGGGGGAGCGCAAACTCCGCCTGTGGATCCACTCGTCGATCCTGGATCAGCCTCTCACGCAGGTTCTACCCCGGCTCCGATCCCATCTCTCGCCAACCTCGGCACGCCTAAGGCAGAGTTCTCCGCCTCGTCCGTGAGCACCTGGGCCGATTCCTGCACCAGCGCATACTTGTTCCCATACAAGTCCGCAAACACCGCCTCGATGCCCCACGGCCGCATCTCCGGCTTCTGGCTGAATTCCACCCCTTTGGCTTTCAGTTCTTCGTAGCCCCCCTGGCAATCGCGCGTCGAGAGCACCCAGGTCGCGTTCTTGCCCACCCGGTCGGGAAACCATGATGCCAGAAGAAACTCCACATCCATCTGCTGTGCGGGCGCAACCGTAAGCCACCGGAACTGGGACGAGCGCACGTCCATCTTCTTCTCGAACCCGAGTTTCTCCGTATACCACGCGAGCGCCTCATCCTGGTCGGCAACCGCAATGGTGACCGTGGAGACCTTATCGATCGCCTGCATAGATTTCCCCCTCTTTGCTGAGATTCGACGATAGCCGTGCAGGCTGCCCCACCCCGCTGGGAGGATTAAAGTGAGAGAGGTGGTGCTTTCCCGTACGTCCTTCTTCCGCTTGCGCCAGCGCTCGCTCGTTCGCGGCATCGTTCTGGCCATCGGCGCATTCGCCATCAGCCTGCGCCTGGGCGGCTTTCCCGATATCAATGCCCTCCACTCTTCGCATTGGCAGATCTTCGCTGCTCTGCTTGCCTTCTGGGGCATGTTTGAGACGGCCCGTTGCCTTGACCGCAGGTGGACCCTGTATCACGTTGGAGTGCTGCTCCTCCTCTACACCGATCTGATGATCCTGGCCATGGCGGTTCTTCTTTTCCTCTACCCCTGAATCGATTCGTACAACGCTGTTGGTGAATCCGGCAATGGCCTGATACGCTGCTTCCAAAGCTTGAGGAGGGTGAATCAGTGCTCAAGGGATTTCGCGATTTCATTCTGCGTGGCAACGTGGTTGATCTGGCCGTAGCCGTCATCATCGGCGCGGCTTTCAACGCCATCGTCAATTCCTTCGTGAAAGACATCCTCGGCCAGTTTATCGCCGCGGTCGTCGGAAAGCCTGATTTCAGCGGCGTGGTCGTCAAGCTGAACGGCACTCCCATTAATGTCGGCAACTTTTTGAATGCGACCATCTCATTTCTCATCGTCGCCAGCGTGGTCTATTTCCTCGTCGTTTTGCCGTTGAACACCCTGCTGGCCAAACTCAAGAAACCCGGGCCGCCGCCCGCGGTCACCACCAAAAAGTGCCAGGAATGTCTCAGCGATATTCCGCTCGAAGCAAAGCGGTGCGCATTCTGCGGGCAACCGGTTTCACCAGCGCCGCTGGCGCCTGCTCTCTAGTATCCGGACTCCGGATTTCAATTAATCATTGAGCTGTGATCCCGAGCAGCGCGACTCGCGTAGCGAGTCGCGGGCGAACTATGACAGTGGGCCAGCCACGAAACTTGGGTGCCTCATCTTTTCCGTTTTTTTCTGCGTAAAGGGTGGGAAACCACGAATGCAAGCGGGCCGATGTCATGAGGAGCGGAGTCGAAGGATCTGCGGGTGTTCTTCAACTAACTTCAGATACGCCGCACCAGGGCTGCACTGGGGCCGGTTCTTTGAACTACCCTGGACCGGGCTATTCTCCTTTGCCCCCGAGCCGCGCCACGCTGAACTGCGCGCCCGCAAAGAGGATCAGACCGGAGATGTAGGCCCAGAACAAGAGGCCCACCGAAACATAAAAGGGACCGTAGATCGACTTGAGATCGAGGTGGGGCAGGATAGCGACAAAGATGTACTTGGCGCACAGCCAAAGGATGCCGGTAACAATCGATGCCCGAAGCACCGGCCTCACCGGCACCTTGCAGTTCGGCAACAGCCAGTAGATGGAAAAGAAGAAAAGGATCGACGCCACTCCCGTGCAAATGGCAAGCCAGAGATAGCTGACTCCCTGGAAGACAAAATTATCGGTGTGATGGAAAAAGACGAAGGCCAGGATCTGGCGCTGGCCGGCACTAAGCACGATGCTCATCATGCCCAGGGCCACCATCAGTATCGCCAACCCAAAAGCCACCGCCTGGTTGAGCAGATAATTGCGGCTCTTGCTCACGCCCCACGCCTGGTTCAACGCCACTTCCAGGGGCAGGAAGATACCCGTGCACGAAATCAGGATCATGACCAGCGAGAACAACTGCACGCCATGGCGGGGCGCCTCCAGAACCAGGTTCTTTGCAATCCAATCCTGGTTCGAGGGGAAGAAGTAATGGATCATGTCGCTGACTACATCGGCCATGGCCGGGGAATGCAACATCGATAGCGCGATGGTATAAAGCAGCACGATAAACGGGATGAAGGAGAGAATCGCATTGGCTGCGACGCTGAACGCATATGTGTGTACTTCGCTGTCGAGCAGATAATTTACAAGGGCCGCACCGTCGCGGCGAAGCCGATACCACTTGCTGCGCGTGACAGCCGGCGCCTGCACCGTTGCGGCAATCGCTGCAACTTGCTCCATCGCGTCAATCGCGGCATCTACTTCGACCACCGCGTCGGGAGCAGCCGTTGCAACGGCCGCGCCTGTGGATGCTCCGGAATCTGAGACACGAGTCACGGTGAGTTCCTTGGCAGGTGGATGCGCATCTTCCCGTTGCCAGTGAGACTGCGCATCGCTTGCACTGGGGAGTGTGCTTCTAGAATATCTTGTCCTGCGCTGGATTCAAAGAGAGGCCGCGAGGCTTCTGAATGAACCGGACAGTGCGCCTGCCTCCAACTTTGGCCGTTCCGGACGGCGCTCCGCACCTTCATTTTCTGCTTGCATCGCGGGCCAATTCCTGCCATAACTGGAACATAGCCTGCCATTTGGCGCGCTTCCCAGACATTACTGGAAGGTCATTTCTACGTGTTTTCAAAAACCGGTAGCTGTCGTCCTGTCGCTCCATCCAGCCGGCCAGAGGCTGAACCGATTGCAGGTGCCGATGGATCGACCGCGAAGATTAAGCACGGTTTTGATTCCGATAACTTGTCTTTTTTGGGCACACTCCAGCACCACGACGCCTCCAACAAAATCGCCTTACTGGATGGCGGCGCCGTTCGTTCCGCTTTGGAGAAGCATTTCCCATCGCAGACCTTCGCTCCGCGCAACACTTGAAAGCCATGAGTTTGGGCCGGCGAAACTGTGCCTACGACGAAAAGGAGAGGTGCATGAAGGAACAGGGTGTAGTGAAGTGGTTCAACGGCGCCAAGGGATACGGCTTCATCCAGCGCTCAACCGGAGAAGATGTCTTCGTGCACTTTTCCGCTATCCAGGAGAACGGTTACAAAACTCTCAACGAGGGTGAAGCGGTTGAATTCGAGTGCCAGCAGGGCCCCAAGGGGCTCAACGCCGCCAACGTACTGCGCGTCTCTTAGTCTTCGATCCCGTTCCCGAAAAACCTTGAAAAATGAGTGGTCGCCCGGGCATCGTGACTCGCCCCAGGCGGACGGAACGAAGTGTCGCTGCGGAACGACTCGCCCTCTCCTGGGTCCGCATGGACGCGTCGTCGTCCATGCCGTGGCCGTCGCGCATGACATGGAAGTCGCGGCGTTTTGTCTTTATCGCCAGGCTGCAGACCAGGATCCCCGGTCATGCTTTGGACAATTTTTGCCAATGTGAAGACCACACGCCGGCTACGGAATTGCAACCACCTTGTCTCAACGCCGTCCCGTCCAGTCAGAATTCAGACCGAGGTATGCCGGCTGAGCCTCCGTGTTAGCACGCCGCTCAACGTCACTGCACCGTCACCGTGTACGACTTCTTCACCTCCAGGTTGTCGTACCCCGCAGCAATGATTGTCACGTGATGCGTTCCCGCCGAAAGCGTCATGGTCGCGTCCAGGAGGCCGTAATGCGAGTATGCGTGCCTCGCCGTTTCCTGGTACTTCTTTACTCCGTCTACCCAGACCTCGACCTTGCGCATGGTGGTCTGGCCGGCCGCGCTTGCATCAAACGAAACCGAGGTTGAACCGTAGGTGGTCGGCGAACAGACTTGAATGCCAATCGCCGTGTTTGGGTATTCGCACCCGCCGAAGTAACCACCCGAGCTGTCGTTGACGAAGAAGTGAGCGGTCTGGGTGTTGTTGGCGAAGGTATCCACCAGCAAATCCGGCTTCAGTGCGTTGGTCGCGCGGATGGCGGCAACCCCGAAGTCCAGTTCGCTGCTCGAGTACACGTTCACTTCCGAGCTCCATTGGCGACTGAGTTGCCCCAGTTTCACCGCCAGCGTGCGCGTGCCGGTGCCGTCGGAGTTCTGCGCCTCCACGACTGCGAAGTCCGTAAAACCGTCGCCATTGAAGTCCGCTACATCCACGCTGGGGCTTTTTTCCGGAATGGTTCCCGAGGTCCAGGCCACCGCATAGCCGTTGAGCGGAATGCCACTTTCAAAGAGATCGCGAAACTGGTCGCCCCACACGACCCATACATCCCGGTAATAGGTGTTCGTCATGCCATTGCTGCCGGCCACAGCCACTCCCACCAGGTCGCTTTTGCCATCTCCATCGAGATCCATCAGGTAAGACTGCGCATGGTGCGACGTGGTGGCATCCTTCGCCGTGAAGTTCCCCGTGTTGTCGCCGAAAAACAGATAGGTCGACTGGGTCGAGCTCACGGCAAGATCGGCGGCCCCATCGCCATCGAAGTCCCCCACCGACATCTGCCCCAGGGCCGACGCGCTCGTCGTGGGACCGGCCGTGAAGCCCCCCGCATGGTTGTTGAACAAAACATGCAGGGTGCCCCCGTTCCCCGCAGTCGCGGTGGTAAGCACGGCCAGATCCGCATAGCCGTCGTGGTTGAAGTCTCCCACCACCATGTCCTGAATGTTTGCCAGTTGATAGGTCGACTGCAGATTCAATCCGCCGGCGCCGGTGTTCAGGTATTCATAAAAACCTGGGGCGAGCCCGTTGAAGGCAATCACGTCCAGCTTGCCGTCATTGTTCATGTCCAGCGTGACCGTTCCTGACGCCACGTTGTCGGGCACGTTGTAGCTCACCGGGGCTGCGTAGGTGGCGCCGCCCGTGCTCAAATCGACAGCAAACCCGGTCTGCGTGTGGTAGATGAGGTCCTCGCGACCGTCGTTGTTTAGGTCAGCGTGGTTGTAGGTATACATGCCGGTGTACGTCCTTTGGCCGAACACTTGCCCTTGCGCCTGCGATGCGGCACACACGGCCAACGCCGCAGCCGCGATCACGATACTGCTGGTTTTCATCTGGTACTCCTGAGCTTTGTAATTCCGGGCATTAAGACCGATCCCGACAGCTACTCAGATGCGTCGGCCGGGCTCTCTGTAGTTTCCCAATGGGTGACGCCTTCTGGCAGGCGCGATCTGCCGGTTCGGGCGAATGACGATGGGGCAGTCGCCGTTTCGTCAACATCCCGGCCCGCCGCCGGCAAGATCTCTCTTTGAATCCAACTTTCCCAGCGCCCACCGCGCCGCTATGCGTAAACCTTCGTCCGCCGCCATTCCCCATTCCTTCAACAGGTCATTGAATTGCGCAAGGCCGCTATTCCCCATGGCAATGGCAACATTGCGCCGCAGGCCGTTGAACCCCGCGCGCCGCACGGGCGATCCATTGAACTCCCGCTCGAACGACTTCTCGTCCATAGACGCGAGTACCTCCAGCGCGGGGTTGACGAGTTCCGCGCGCGCTTCCATTTCGGGGTCCGCGCTCACCGGCGCTTTCCGATTCCAGGGACAAACGTCCTGGCAGATGTCGCAGCCGAACACTTGCCGGCCCATGCCCTCCATCAGTTGTGCATCGATTGCTCCGCGATGCTCGATGGTCAGATAAGAAATGCATTTCGTCGCATCCATCTGGTAGGGCGCGAAAAGCGCATCCGTCGGGCACGCGTCCAGGCAGCGCCGGCAGGTTCCGCAGTGGTCCGGCACAACCCATTTCGCAGGCTCCGGCCGCGCTTCGAGCGACGTCAGCAGCACGGCCAGAAACACATACGATCCCAGTTTGGGATGAATCAGGCACGTATTCTTCGCCGTCCATCCCAGCCCCGCCGCCGTGGCCAGCGCTCTTTCCACCACCGGCCCGGTATCCACATAGGCCCGTGATTCAAATTCGCCATATTCCTCGTGCAGCCGTGCTTCCAGATTGCGGAGCCGTTTCAGCAATACCTTGTGATAATCGCTGGGCCGCCGCTCGCCCCGCGTGTCCACGCGGCCCGACCACGCGTAACGCGCGATCCATCCCGCATCCCGCGATGCCGCATCGGTCGATTTCGGCTCCGCGCAGTGATAACCGGCCAGGCACACGATCGCCGTCCTGGCCCACGGAAACGGCGTCGCCAGGCGAGCCCGCAGCAGTTCGCCCTGTTCATCGGCGCGCCCCAGGTAGCCCATGGTTCCCGCACGCCCCGCTTTCACCCACGATTTATAACGCTCCGCGTCGCGCGTCTCATGTATATGGGGCAGCCCAACCATCCCGGATTCGGTGAAGCCCGCCTCGAGGGCCAACCTTCGCGCCAGCCAGGCGTCAAGCGAGCTCGACTCTTCGTCCTGACTCTCGAAGTCCATCCGTTAACCATCACCCCGGCATTTCCGTTGAATGAAACGGAAATGGAACCTTTCGCACTATCTCATTCGTATTACATCGCAACATGTTCACTTGCGGACGCGGGATTCGGAATCGAACACCCGGACACGCGAATCCAATAACCAGGGCTCCCGCATCGTCCATGTTTTCAGCAGTTTTGTGGATGGCAGAATTGGCCACACGGGTGCAATTATCAGCAGCGAGACCGTTTCCGGACTTGTTCTCCTTATCACTTCTTCCGGTGACGGACCTCGGCAAGGGGAGGTTTACCATGAACGCCACATTTATTGAACCAAACGAGACACTGGTCGTCCAGCCCGGCGAAATGACCGAACTGGTCCGCGGCGACGAACAAAGCCTCATTCGTCGCGTCGCGCCAATGCTTCGCGAAAAGAACATCGCTCTCGATCTCCACCAGATCGATCGAATCGATGCCGCAGGAGTCGCCGCTTTGATCTCTCTCTATTCGACGGCCCGCAATTCCGGACACAAGTTTAGCGTGTGCAACGTGTCGGAGCGGGTTGCGGAGATTCTGGAACTGGTCGGACTGGCGCCGATTTTCCTATCCCACAATGCGGTCTACGGGTCGCAATGCGAGCCTTGCTACGGACGGTCTGCCGCGTAGAATCGCGCAGGCCGTCTCACAAACCCGCTTCCCCCGCAGGTTTCGTATCGCATTGCAGGAATTCACCCCTAAAAATAACTAGACATTTCCCTTACAAGTCCTTGGTCTGTGACGCTGCGCACAGGCAACTCTGTCCTCCGAGCGATATTTGTTATTGCGAACTCAGGCAATGCCGCGATGTCTCGCGGTACGTCCGGATGCCTCGCACGCGCTCAGCGAAAAATCTGTTCCACCCCCGGTTGACAAGCTGAGCCAACGTCCGCGACTCTCTCATGCGTACAGCCTTCGCGGAATTTTAGGTCTCCAGTGATGTCCGCGCTGTAGCGGATTCGTCGCCGGAGTGGCAAATTTTACATACGGAGGGTTTCATCCCATGGCCCAGGGCGTAATGGAGCAGCCGCTTGCCGACAAAGCAAGTACAACCGCAACCCCAACCCAATATGTCTATTTCTTCGGCGGCGGCTCGGCCGATGGAAACGGCCGCATGAAAGATACCCTCGGCGGCAAAGGCGCAGGACTGGCGGAGATGACCAATGCCGGGCTCCCCGTGCCTCCCGGCTTCACGATTCAGACCGAAGCCTGCCGCGAATACATGCGCGGCGCCCTCAATCCTCAGATTGATACCGAGATGCACGCATCCCTCGAGCGGCTGGAGCGCCTGCAAGGCCAGAAACTCGGCGGCGGCGACAATCCCCTGCTGGTTTCGGTGCGCTCGGGCGCCAAGTTCTCCATGCCCGGCATGATGGACACCATTCTGAACCTGGGTCTAAACGATCAGGCCGTCGAAGCCCTGGCCAAGCGCAGCAATAACGCGCGGTTCGCGTACGATTCCTATCGCCGCCTGATCCAGATGTTCGGAGACGTGGTGCTCGACATTCCGAAGAAGAAGTTCGAACACATCTTCGACGGCATCAAGCAAAAGGAAGGCGTCAAGTTCGACTATGAGCTGCAGCCTGCGGCACTCCAAGCCATCATTGCCGAGTATAAAAAACTGGTGAAAAAGGAAACCGGCAAGGACTTCCCGCAGAATCCGCTGGAGCAACTGGTGGCGGCCCGGGACGCGGTGTTCCGCAGCTGGCAGAACGAGCGCGCCAAGACCTATCGCCGCATCAACCACATCGACGACTGGCTGGGAACAGCCGTCAACGTGCAGGCCATGGTGTTCGGCAACCTCGGCGAGAACTCCGGCACCGGCGTCGGCTTCACCCGCAATCCCGCCACCGGCGAGCACACCTTCTTCGGTGAATACCTGATGAATGCGCAGGGCGAAGATGTGGTCTCGGGCGTACGCACCCCCATGCCCATCAGCGAGCTCGAGCGTGCCATGCCGCAGGTCTACGACCATCTCAAGGCCATCACCTGGAAGATGGAAAAACACTATCGCGACCTGCAGGACTTCGAGTTCACCATCCAGGATGGCAAGCTCTACATGCTGCAGACCCGCAACGGCAAACGCACCGGCCTGGCTGCGGTGCGCATCGCCATCGACATGGTGCGCGAAGGCCTCATCACCCAGGAAGAAGCCATCTTCCGCGTCGAGCCCAACCAGCTTTACGACTTCCTCGTCCCGCGTCTCGACGAAAAGGGCGCCAAGGTGGAAGTGCTTGCCACCGGCCTGCCGGCTTCACCCGGCGCAGCCGTGGGCCAGATTGTGTTCACCGCAGAAGACGCCGTCAAGCATCACCAGAAGGGCGACTACAGCTCCATCATCCTGGTTCGCGGTGAAACCACTCCTGAGGACATCGGGGGCATGGAAGTTGCCTCCGGCATTCTCACCTCCCGCGGCGGCATGACCTCGCATGCGGCCGTTGTCACCCGCGGCATGGGCAAGTGCTGCGTGGCCGGCGCCGGCGACTGCACGGTCGATGAAGCCAAGAAAGAACTGCGCGTCAAAGGCAAGACCTTCACCCAGGGCGATTGGATCTCCCTCGACGGCACCACCGGCCGGGTAATTGAAGGCAAGCTCAAGACCATCCCCGCCCAACCTGACGATGCCGACCTGGTCAAGTTCATGAGCTGGGCCGACCCGGTTCGCAAGCTGCGCGTCCGCGCCAACGCCGACGTCCCCCGCGACGCCAAGCAGGCTCGCCTGTTCGGCGCCGAAGGCATAGGCTTGTGCCGCACCGAGCACATGTTCTTTGCCGAAGGCCGCATCGAGCACGTACGCGCGATGATCCTGGCCAGCGAAGAAAAGGAACGCCGCGACGCTCTCAAGAAGCTCCTCCCCCTGCAGCGCCAGGATTTCGTCGGCCTCTTCAAGGCCATGGAATCGCTGCCCGTCACCATCCGCCTGCTCGATCCGCCGCTGCACGAGTTCCTGCCCCAGCGCGAAGAGCTGCTGGTCGAAATCCAGCATCTCGAAGACACCAAGCCTCGCTCGCCCAAGCTAAAGGAACTCCGCATTCTGCTTGCCCGCGTCCAGGAACTGCACGAAGTCAATCCCATGCTCGGCCTGCGCGGCTGCCGTCTCGGCATCGCCTTCCCCGAGATCACCGAGATGCAGGCCCGCGCCATCCTCGAGGCCGCAGTCAACGTCAAGAACCACGGCGGTGATCCGCACCTCGAAATCATGATCCCGCTCATCGGCTCCATCGAAGAGATGCGCCACCAGGCGGCCATCGTGCGCAAGATCGCCACCCAGGTCTTCAAGGAAAAGGGCGCGACAGTCGACTACATGGTGGGCACCATGATCGAGTTGCCGCGCGCGGCCCTCACCGCCGATCAGATCGCCGAAGAAGCCGAGTTCTTCAGCTTCGGCACCAACGACCTCACCCAGACCACCTACGGCATTTCGCGCGACGACATCAACCACTTCCTGCCCGCGTACCTCAAGGCCGGCATCTTCAAGCAGGACCCCTTCGCCACCCTCGACCAGTCCGGCGTCGGAGCCCTTGTCAAGATGGCCACCGCCAAGGGACGCAACACCCGCCCCACTCTCAAGGTGGGCATCTGCGGCGAGCATGGCGGCGATCCCGAGTCCGTCAAGTTCTGCCACAAGATCGGCCTCAACTACGTATCCTGCTCGCCCTTCCGGTTGTTGACGGCACGGCTGGCAGCGGCGCAGGCCGCACTCCAGGAAGCCCAGACCGGGCCAGACCTGCACAGCGGAACCTGCTGATCCAGAAACAGACGTAAAAACGAGGGCGCGGCTTCCGCCGCGCCCTCGTTTTTTTTCGAATTGCCCTGCACCATTGATTGTTGGCCCTTCCACACTCATTCGCTAATTTCATCCAAGCAACAGCCGCGTTGCCTTTCACATCCCACTCAACGGATGTTTGGACCGGCGGTGGTCGGGATGAGGTGGCCGTTCGTCGCTTTTCTCTAGCTGTTCCGAGCCGAGTTGTTCCAAGGAATGGAGACCCGCAATGAATTTCAATTTGTCTGATCCGACCGTAATGGCGGCCATCGGAGTGGTTGCGCTGCTCATAGTGTTGGCAATCGTCTGGGTGGTCATCAAGCAACGCAACCGGCGCCGGACTGAGGAACTCCGGGCCCGTTTTGGCCCCGAGTACGATCTCGCTTTGCGCGAATACGGATCGCGGGCCAAGGCCGAAGCTTCCCTGCTCGACCGCGTCAACCGCGTGAACCGCATGACCGTTCATCCCCTCGCGGATTCCGAACGGGAACACTATTTTGAGGAATGGGAAGCCATTCAGGCACGCTTCATCGATCATCCCCGCGGTGCGGTCACCGAGGCCGACGAAATGATCAACTCCCTGCTTCGCGCGCGCGGATATGAGGGCGGAGCTTTCGACCAGCGCGCCGCCGATCTCTCGGTGCATTACGCGAACCTGGTCGAGCCGTATCGCCGCGCGAATGCCGTCGTCGTGCGGGCCGGAAAAAACGAAGCCACAACCGAAGAATTGCGCAGCGCGATGATCCTTTTCCGGGCCATCGTCGAGCAACTTCTTCAGGCTCCCGCGCCTATAGCCCGGTCTGAAGCGGCTTGACGCACTACCACCGCCCAGAACACCCGACCGGAAGCGTACCATCAAGGGAACACGGCGGTCCGCTCTGCAGGCCGAACAAGACGAAACAGGGTGCGGAATCTCGGCAGTTTCTGCGCGTGGTAACCCGCATGCTCGATTTTCAATCAAGCGGAAACTGCATTTTGCGGCGCTTGATTCCGCCCCCGGTTTGCATCTCAATAGAAGAACGGTCCGGGTCATCTTCACCCCCGGGAGACGATTGTCCCATCCGCATCCCGCACGAAAGGCTCAAAATTCCATGCTCATCCGACTGGGGTACGACATCCAGTTCAACCTTGCCTGCGCGGTGCCGATGGTCGCCTTGCTCAGCGTGCATCCTTCCCGGGAACACGACCTGCTCGAAACCGATGAGATGCGTACCGACCCGCCAGTGGCGGTCACCACCTATCTGGACAGTTTCGGCAACCGCTGCTCGCGATTCGTCGCTCCGCCGGGGCTGCTCAAACTGAGCAGTTCCGCCCTGATTCACGATTCGGGCGAGACCGACCCCATAGACTTGTCCGCGGGTGAATGCGCGGTAGCCGACCTGCCCAACGAAGTCCTCACCTATCTGCTCAGTAGCCGCTACTGCGAGGTCGACCGGTTCTGCAATATCGCCTTCGAACTCTTCGGGCATATCAACCCCGGCTGGCCGCGCATTCAGGCCATCTGTGACTGGGTCAACGCAAGGGTGAGGTTCGACTACGGCCAGGCCCGGCCGACCAAAACCGCCCTCGACGTCTATACCGAGCGGGTGGGGGTGTGCCGCGACTTCCAGCACCTGGCCATCACCTTTTGCAGGGCTTTAAATATCCCGGCGCGATACGCCACCGGGTACCTCGGAGACATCGGCGTTCCTTCCCGGTTGCCGATGGACTTTAGCGCCTGGTTTGAGGTGTACCTCGAAGACCGCTGGTGGACATTCGACGCCCGCAATAACGTGCCCCGGATCGGCCGCGTCCTGATGGCGACCGGGCGGGATGCATCCGACGTCGCGATCACCACCTCGTTTGGCGAAGCCACCCTCTGCCACTTCTTCGTGGTTACCGACGAAGAAGTCCGAAATCCGGCTACCGCCGAACCGATCCTCGAACCTCAAATCTAGGAGCCGCTAATCCAGGAACCGCAAATCCAGTGTGCCGTCTATTCCCGCTCACCTTACGGCACGGCATTGAGGGTCTGCGCGGCACGATTCAGAGCCCCCGCCAGCACCTCCAGTTGTTGCCTCGTGCGGTTGGCATCCTTGGCCTCAATCGCCTCGGTGACCCCCGGAATCACCACCGCTGCATAGCCTGTGTATTCCCCCGGCGCATAGATGGTATGGCGATACCAGGGCCGGCCCGGAAGGCCGGCGGGCGAAATCAAAGCGGTTTCAGCCTGGCGAAGAGCGGCGTTGATCTTGGCCGCATTGCCGCCCGGCACGAACTGCATCCCCCGGATCCGCTGCCCCGCGTTGGAGAGGTGGCTCGCGGCCAGCTCCGCCGGAGTGAAGTCGATGGCGCCCAGCTTGTAGTCGCTCGACTTGTGCTTGGCGGTTTCAAGATACGACCCGATTTCGCGGGCATAATTCACGTAGTCGTAGGGCAGGACATCGGTATCGGCCATGCGCAACGCCTCCAGGCCAAACACCCTCGCCATCTCCTGCAGGTAAATGAAGCTCGGATCGGCGTTCATCGTGAACCATGCGTAGTTGTCGAACACGGAGTGGTACACCCCGTAAGGTCCGCCCGAGCCGATGTCGGTTGAAGGAACGCCCACGTGTTGCAGAAAGGGCGTAAAGTCCGAGCCCGAGCCGAGGTCGCCCACCCGCACATCGCCGTCGGAAGGAGCGTTTGAAGGGCGATGCTCACTACTTTCCGAGCGCGTATTGCGCCACGCGTCGTACACGTTTGGCGCCAGGGGGCTGGGTACGGAACGCGTAACGTCGCGAATGAATTGCTTCAGCGAGGGTACGGCAGAGGCCGAGAAATCCGGCCCCGCTACGGCCACGTCGACATTGATATAGATGACCGCGTTTTCGAGTTCTTTGGCGTGCTGCTCTACCCATTCCGTCGAACCGATCAGGCCTTCTTCTTCGGCATCCCAGCTGCAGAAGATCATGGTGCGTTTTGGCCGCCAGCCCTGCTTTAGAAGCGCGCCGATACCGTGGACCGCTTCCAGCATCGCGGCGGTGCCGCTGTTCGGATCGACCGCCCCATACGCCCACGCGTCGCGGTGATTGCCGGCCACCACCCAATCATCGGGATAGTCCGTACCTTTCACCTTGCCCACGACGTCCCAGATCGTTCGGCGCTGGTAGTCCTGCTCCGAGACCAGGTGGACCGTGACTCCGCCAGGCCCGACGTGGTAGCGAAAGGGCAGTGCCCCCTGCCATCCCTGCGGCACGCTCGGCCCTCTGAGGTTTTGCAGAATGGGCATGGCGTCGTGATAGCTGATGGGGATCGAGATGATGTGCGGCTGATTGCCCTCAGGAGAAACCCGGGCCGAGTCCGGGAGGTTGGGCGTGGACGCAACGCCGGGCGTTTCCGGATCGCCGGGGTACTTGAAGAGATACTGCACCGAGCCGCGCTGCACGCCCGATGCGGGTCGCCATGGCCCATCCGGATAGGCATCGCCCTTGTAGTACCCATCGTCCTGCGGGTCCGAGTAGATCAGTACACCCGCAGCCCCGCGCTGCTCCGCGATGTAGACCTTGACTCCGCGAAAATTGGAGCCGTAGCGAACGACCACGATCTTGCCGTGGAGATCGATATGCTGGGCGGCGAGATGGTCGAAGTCCTCCAGACGCCCGTAATTCGCGTAGACCACTTCCCCCTTCACGTCGCCGGAGCCGGACGAGCCGTTGAACGGCATCACCACGCGCGGATCATCCTGAAACGGATCGCCCTCGACGTGCTCGCGAGCCGGTCCGCTCATCAGCAGTTGCCCCCCGGGGCTGTATGCCTCCACCTTCACCACTTTGGGCATGTTCAGAAGAACCCGGTAGGGGACAACCTCGGTTTCCAGGCCGGCGGCGCGAAACTTCTCTGCAACATACTCCGCGGTCTTGTGATCTTCCGGCGTGGAGGCCATGTGCGGCTCGGCAGTCAGCGTCTTCAGTTCCTCGCCGGCCAGTTTAGCGTCGGGTACGGCCAGAAACTCCT
>DASXGD010000508.1:0-5075 GCA_036489245.1 Occallatibacter sp.
CGGCGGCGCGCCGGTGTCGGTGGTGTTCACGGCCAGGATGCTGGCGCTCATGCCTGCCGGATCGATCAACAATTCCGACGAGAATCCGCCCTGGTCGCCGTCATGGTAGACGTAGCGGTGCCCGCCGGTGTCGAGCACAAATAAGCCAAGGCCCATCATGGGCTGCGCACCGTGCGGCCCGGCAGTGTACGGCGTGGGGGCACGGCCGGGCTCCGTGACGGGAAGCACGCCCGTCCACGCTTCTTCGAGCGAACGACGCTTCAAGACCACTTCATAGAGCGGATTGGCGGGATCGCCGATCAGGAAACGCAGGTACTTCACCATGTCCGGAATGGGCGCTTTCAGTCCGCTGTTCGACGTCGTGATGCCGGTATCGAAGTTGAGGAGCTGGGGCGTGAGTGTGGCGCCCGCGCGAATGTAACTGGCCGAAACGTGGCCCTCGAGGAAATATGGAGCGCGATCGAAATAGCTTGCCGTCATGCCCAGGGGCTTGAGGATGTTCTTGTCGATGTAGACTTCGAAATCATCGCCACTGAGGCGCTCGATGATCTGGCCGAGAAACACGTAGCCGAGATTGGAATAGCTCCAGCGGCTGCCGGGCTTGAAGGCAACGTGGGTGTAGGGAAGCATGGCAGCGACCTGCGTCCACCGGGTCGGCTCGAAGGGCTGCCAGTCGCAGTTCTTCGCGTCGTCGCAGTCCCACGGCCAGGTGGGATTGCGAAAGCCCGCGCTGTGGGTGAGCAGATTGCGAATGGTGATGTCTTCGATGGGACCGTACGCATCGTGCACTTGGCGCAGCTCGGGCACATAGCGGACTGCCGGGTCGTCGAGGGAAAGCTGCCCGCGGTCGCGCAGCTGAAGAATGGCGATGGCGGTGAATGTCTTGGTGATGGAGGCCCAGTTGTAGGCCGTCTCGGCATCCACGCGCTGGTGGGTATCCTGTCGAGCTTCGCCGAGAAAGAATTGGGTGGCCGCTGCCGGACCGTGGACGAAGGCAAATCCGCCGCCGACCACACCGTGCCGAGTCAGCTCGGCGTCGAATCGCGAACGAAAGTCATCGATCTGGGCGACCGCGCACGCAGGCGCTATCAGGACTCCCATCGTCAGAGACAATGCAACTGAAACAAACCAGCGGGGCAGCATGGAAGTCATGATACCCCGCGATACGAACCGGAGAACCGCACACGCAGGGCGAGCCTGACTATGGTGTCGGGGGCAGGCATCGAAAGGCGCCCGAATAGACCACGAAGCGGCGTCCGCGCAGGAAGCCAGCGAGGGTGAGCCCGAATTCGCGAGCCAGCTTGACGGCCAGGCTGCTGGGCGCCGAGACCGAAGCCAGCATAGGAATGCCCGCGGCCAGGGCCTTCTGCACGATTTCGAATCCACCCCGTCCGCTGACCATCATGACATGGGTGCTTAGCGGCAAGCGTCCGTCGAGCAGAGCCCAGCCGGCGATCTTGTCGACCGCGTTATGGCGGCCGATGTCTTCGCGGACGGCGAGCAAGGTGCCCGCATGGTCGAAGAGAGCGGCGGCATGGAGGCCGCCGGTACGGCTGAACACGGCTTGTTCTTCACGAAGCGTCTCGGGCAATCGACAGAGGACTTCGGGATCGAAACGGATTTCAGGATTGGGCGGCTGCAGGCCGCGGGTACGAATGGCCTCGATGGAGGCCTTGCCGCAGATGCCGCAACCGGAGGCGGCGAAGAAATTTCGCTGCAGGCCCGCGGAATCGAATGCGGATTCCACCAACTCCACTTCAACGACGTTGCTGCTGGCGCCGTTTTGCGGGGTGGCGGTCCGAATCCCCGCGATCTGCTCCCTGGTCTGGATGATTCCTTCAGTGAGCAGGAATCCCGCGGCCAGTTCCAGATCGTGGCCCGGGGTGCGCATGGTCACGGTCAGGGGCGTGTTGTTGATGCGGATCTCCAGCGGCTCTTCGGCCGCCAGCGCGTCCTGGACTGAGCGGACCGTGCCGTCCTCCCACTCCAATACCTGGGTCAGTTCGATACTTCGGCGGGGCGGTCGCACGCGCACTCCTCGGATTCGAAGGTGACGCCCAGGGGGACAGGGTGTCAAGGCGCGGCCGGATCGAACTGCGCGCAACACCCATCATTTTTGAATGCGGCGGGTGTCGTTCATTAGCATCAGAAGAGAAGCCGGGGCGAAGGGTCTCGACCTCGGCGAGCCAGGGACAGGAAGAACGATGAAGCTTCGCATCAAAGGAAATTCACTTCGGCTGAGGGTATCGCCATCGGAGATGAAGCAACTGCTTCAATCCGGGCGCGTTGAGGAAACCATCTCTTTCGGAGCGGATGAGGACGCCCGACTTACCTATGCGCTGGAGCAGAGTGCGCAGGCGGGGGCAATGACTGTCGTGTATCGGCCGCAGGAAGTGACGGTGGTGGTTTCGTCGCGCGAGGCGAGGGATTGGGCTGAAGGCAATGGTGTGGGACTGTATGGTTCGACCGGTTCCGGCCATGGGCTGCTTGAGCTTGCCATCGAAAAGGATTTCGCGTGCCTGGATAAGAGCGGAGCGGAGAACGCGGACACTTTCCCCAATCCAAATCAAGGCGCTGTTTGTTAACGGCGCCGAGGCTGAGGACGCTCTACCAATGCTTTCCCAACGCGAAGAAGGCGCAGCCAACGTCTGTATGTTGGGAAAATGTTTTCAAGGTGGTGGGATGAAGGAGGAGAAGAAGAAACTGGAGAGGATTGAATACGCTTTCAGAAGGGACACCGATTATTGCAATCTGTTTTTTGGGTTCGAGCAGCGATGAGGTTTTTCAATCCCATCGCCACTCGCGATGCTTCCGCCGCGACAGCGGGAAGGCTTGGATCAGGCCGCCGTCCGTGAATGCACCCGGGTCCGGTCGTGCACATCCGCTGCCACGGGTTGCAGGCGAAATGCATTCTTGCCTGCCGGAACCATGGCCAGGGTCACCGGGTGGCGATCCCGGCTGGCATGCATATGTTTGGTTTCGAGCCACGCGCACAGGCGCGGATCGCAGATTTCAGGCAGCCCTTGCCAGAAATCCGGAGCCAATCCGCACTGGATGCGGAGATGGTCCAACTGCAATTCGATGGAGGACACTTCCTTGGGAAAGTACCGCCGTACGTTATCCGTACCGACGAGCAACCCGGAGAGTCCCCGTCCTTTACTTTGCGCTTTGACTACCATATAGCACCTGCTCTTGAGCGGGGGATGAGATTCAGTGTAAGGAGTCAGGTAACGGGGAAGCCGCCTGCCGATGTAGGACGCCACGTGGGAAATCCCACAACGGAACACATCGACCTGGAAAGTCAGTCTGGGATTTACTGCTGCTCTTTGGCCTTATCAAGTACCCATTCCAGCTGTTGGAAATTTCGAGACGTACCGGCAGATGCAGAGATTACTGGAGTGGTTGTCACACCTGAACTACATTCCTAAGATAACACTTTTTGGTTACTCCGGCGCGCCCTCAGCCAAGTAAATTGTTCGTGACAATCGCGAGCTGAACTGAATTTGCACTTACTCGGGGCACAGTCCAGCGCTCCATCTCGTTGCAATTGGTTCAATCGGACTGGATTACATCGCATAGAGCCCGAATAACTTCCTCTTGTTGCTCTAAAGTAATTCGATTAAATAGAGAGAGTGCGAGGGTGGAGCGCGCAATCTTCTCGGTCAAACGGAGATCCGTACCCTGCGCGGCGGTCCGCCACGGCGGCTGCAGATGAATGGGCGCAAAGTAGCGCCCGGTGGCGATGCCCCTTTGCGCGAGATGAGCCTGCATCCGGTCCCGGGCCGCCTCGGATGTCACACGCACGACATATACAAACCAGCTGACCGTTCGGTGGGGAAGGGCGAGGGGCGGCAATTCCATGTGCGGAATATTCTTGAGCCGTGGGTGGTAACGCTGGGCGGCAGCGCGTCGCTTGGCCAGGATTTCAGCGATACGTCTCAACTGCACTCGTCCCAACGCGCATTCGAGTTCCGAGAGCCGGTAGTTGTACCCGATATCACGCTGGTCGAGCCAGCCCTGGCCATCGCGGCCCTGATTGCGCAGCCGCCGGATTGTCGCCGCGTGTTCGGGGATGCGAACCAATACCGCGCCGCCTTCGCCTGTGGTGATCTGCTTGTTGGGGTAGAAGCCGAGGACGGCGAGATCTCCAAACCCGCCGACGCGCCGGCCGTCCCACTCTGCTCCGATGGCCTCGCAGGCATCTTCGATGAGCACCAGACCATGTCGATCGGCGACGGAGCGAAGCGCCTCCATATCAGCAGGAATTCCAAACGTATGGACCACGAGGATGGCGCGGGTGCGGGGCGTAATCGCGCGCTCCACGCGATGGCAAGACCGATCGTCTTGGCCATGCCGGTATCGGTGTCGGAACTGAGCAGGCATTCGATGCGAGCGCGGATGGGAAAACCATCGCGCTCAATTTGATGGATCGTCGAACCGAACAGGGGAGAGAGGTGCGCTCCCAGGGCAAAGACTCCCAATTCAACCTGGGGGTGCGCGGCCAGTTCGCGCAAGGGCCAGTAGAGATGGCTGTAGTCGGCGCGCGAAGTCGTCACTACACCGATACGGCGTTTGTTCCGGGCCTCAGACATGGCAGCAAGGGGTGGTAAGGCGGGCGAATGTCGCTGGTACGGGTGGCTTGAACGAGGGGAACACACGCCAGGTATAAATCGCGAAGGAACTTGTTCACGGCATCAAGAGGGCGCGTCACGGCCGGGGCATGCGGGCCAGCCGCTCGCATACACTGGATAGGTTCATCCATTGACTGGTATCGCAGGTTCGGCGGCGGCGGGAGAGGGTTTTGGGAATTTTTCGGATGAGAGCAATAGGATGGTTGGCGCTGGTGTGCGCGGCGCTCGGGGTTTTAGCGAACGGGGCCGGGGTGCGCTACAACGCCGACGCAGTGCGCCTGAACAATCGCGGCGTGGCGCAGATGGGGCAGCAATTTACCGACAAAGCTGCGGACAGTTTTGCTGAAGCCTTCAAGAAGGAGCCGAAGATGGAGCAGGCAGCCATCAATGAAGGCATCGCGCAAAACTGTCCGCAGCTTTGTCGGTAAATTGCTGCCCCATCTG
>DASXGD010000058.1:0-5079 GCA_036489245.1 Occallatibacter sp.
GAGAACATTTTCGTGGTGCGGAATGGGGTGCTTTACACGCCGCCGCTGGCCAATTCGGCGCTCTCCGGAATCACCCGCGACAGCGTGCTCACCATCGCCCGCCACCTCGGGCTGGCGGTCACCGAGCAGGCAATCCCGCGGGAGCTGCTGTACATTGCCGACGAAGTCTTCTTCACCGGTACGGCTGCCGAGGTCTCGCCGATTCGCTCCATCGATCGCATTGTGATTGCGGACGGCAAGCCTGGGGAGATTACACGGAAGATCGCCGACGAGTTCTTCGCCATTGCCAACGGGCTGAAGCCCGATCGCTTTGGCTGGCTGACGCCGGTGAAAGTGAACGCGCAGGAGCCGGTGACAGCCTAAACAGCCCAGGGAAACTGGCTCGGTGGCAGGCCGGAACTGATTCGGCGCGTTCGCAAACGGGGGTTTGAGGAGTTCTTGCCGTTTCTTGTTTAGAAGAAGACAAGAAGAGCAGGTGGAGGCGGGCTGCTCGTTACGGGATGGAGTCGGTGGGACCGACTGTGCGGTCCCACCGATTTGCCGGTCAGTGCAGGCTATTTCCCGTCTCCATCATTGTCAACGACGGTTCTGGAGGAGGGATTCAGGGCTACTGGGGCAGTCGTTCCCTTGATCCCTTCCCAAAGGATCTTGTTATAGAGCTCGGCCGGAACCTGGTCTTCCTCCGAAAAATCGAAGCCGTGGGTTTTCGACGCCCAATATTGCGCGTCATGGGTCGGTTTCAGATCCGGACCCTTGGCGAATACGGTCGTGTTCGGGTCCAGTCCAAGGGTGGTTGACTTTAGAAGGGTCGATGCGACGGCATTGAAGGTCCATTTACCGGACGATCGAATGTCGAACACATCCGCCATCGGCCGCGCATAATACGTGTTCAGGTTGATGTGTTCCGTCCCGAAGATGTCCTCGATGGTGCGAAGCACGCTGGGTTGACTGTACCGGGTGCTTACGACGGTGTGCTTCCTGACGTAAGGACCAACAAAGTAGGTGGTCGCGCGATGAGAATCGACGTGGTCCGCCCCGTCCTGAGAGTCATCTTCGATGATGATGATCAAGGTGTCCTTGGCGTACGGGCTTTGCGCGACGGTCTGCACCAGGAGGCCGACCGCGTAGTCGTTGTCGGCCTGTTGGATTTCGGGAGTGTTGACCCCGCCCAGTGCCGCGCTGAAACTGCCTGTGTGGTCGTGGCTCAGGCCGCGGATCATCTCGAGCGACGGCAGATCCCCGTTTTTCACGAACTGCTGGAACTCGCGATTCCATTCGTTGAAGCGCCAGAAATCGGGGTAGGCCTGGTCGTAGGCGCGGAAGTACGGATCGTAGAATCCGTTTTCATAAATGAGTTGATTGGCGGCGGTGGTCTGGACAACACCGGCGGCGAACGGATCTGAGATGGGGTTTGCAATGGTTCCGATACTGCCGGGAGTGTTGGCCATCCAGCCGTAGTTACGAACCGTTCCACCGGCGTTGAGCACGGCGTTGAAGATGTAACCTTCCTGGTAGCCAGTGGGACCGTCGGCGGCGGCATGGTCGCCATCACCGGCCAGGATGTTGGGCGTGCCACCCTTGAGCGAGGCAGTGGCGTTGGTGTAGGGCGTGGTTGCGCCGGTCGGGTCAAAGAAGAAGTCGCGCGCGGCAACGGTCTTCAGGTTGCTTGGAATATTACGGTTCTGGCCTTCACCCTCATAGGAGAGGCCGCGATTTACGCGCGCATAGTTTTCCTGCTGGGTGATGGTCTCGGTATTCGTCACCCGGCCGCGCATGGACCAGGACCAGCCGTCCATCGAGCCGTCCCCCGGATCCATGAAGTTGTCCAGGGTTACGAAGTCGCGCGCCATGCGATGGAAGCTGGGTGTGGCCAGTTCCCCAAACAGAGTCAGCGACGCATCGCCGTTGGAACCATTCCCCAGATCACCGAGAATCTGATCGAAAGTGCGGTTTTCCTTTACCACGTAGATGACGTGTTTGATCTTCGAGCGCAGGAAGTGCATCACCGCCTGGTCCGACGAGGAGGCTCTGCGAGAGTAACCATTGTTGGAGGCGACCTGGGAGGTCATATCCCACAGGTCGCCGGTCTCCGGAACCCGGCCGCTTACGAGCGACGCATGTTCCAGCTGGAATTGATACTGGTTGTTCGCATTCAGCTTGGCGGATTCCGCCGCGTTGCCGCCGGGGAAAGTAATGTACTGCACAAAGGCCAGGTTGCCGTATCCATAACCCGGGTTGGGGCCCGTATCGTTCTTGCCGTTGATGATGTACATCCAACTACCGTCGGCGCTGAAGGCAACATCGGTCGGGTCGTAAGCGGTGGGGATAAGGCCCGCGGTGCGGAATGCGTTGCGGCCAGTCAGGGGTATCACTGCGATCGAGTTTGAACCCGCGTTGACTGCATAGAGCGTCTTTGTGGCGCGGTTAACGGTGACCGCGGTTGTAGACGCGCCGGTAGTGTTGGGGGGCAGGTCCAAATCGGCCGGGCCACGGGTGTCGATCTTGTGCGTGATCGAGTTGGTTGCGGTGTCAATCACAGCTACCTGGTCCTGATTATCCTGGGCAACAAACAGCGTTGAACCGTCCTGACTGAGCGTCATGCCGTTCGGATTGCCGTCCAATTGGATACGCGCGACGAGGGAGCCGGCGGTCGGGTTGGCAACGTTGACGGCGATGACTTCACGATCGCGATCGGCGCCGACATACGCGATGCTGCCGTTCAACACTACGCTGTAGGGGAATGTGCCGCCCTTGGTGCCGTCCGGTGCGCCTGAAGTGGCAAAGGGCCGCAGGTCGTATTCGTAGCGTACGGTTCCGGAGGCCGTGTCAATAACGCTGATCGAATCGTTATAGTTGTTGGCGGCCACGAGTGTTTTGCCGTCGCTGGTAATGGCAAGCCCAGCCACGTTGGGCTCGACGCCGATACCGAGTCCGGTCCGATTGGCCGCATTAGAGATGCAGCCATTGGGAGCATGGCCAAGGCTGACGGTGGCTTTTGGCACGAAACTTGTGCCGTTGCTGCCGTATGCATAGACCGCGTCGTCACAACCGCCGGCCGCGTACAGCGTCTGGCTGTCGGGCGACCAGACCAGACCCACGTGCGAATTCAACTGCTGGATGACCTGCCTGAGGACGGGGCTGGTCTTATTCGCCCCCGAAATGTCGTAGAGAAACAGGAACTGTGTGGAAGCGGCTTTATCGACCACGCCGGTCGAATCGTAGAGCGAGTTCATTCCGGCGGTCAGGATCGCCAGGGTCTTGCCGTTCGGGCTTACTACGGCTTTGACCGCCTGGCCCGCGACGAAGTTCGGATAGTTGGTCAGGCCCGGGTTCAGATCCTGCTGAACGGCGTTTGCTAGTGCCTTCGGGGTTATGTACAAACCTGGCGGCGTTGGGGACTTCTTGTTATTGGGCGGCGCGTTTGGCTGCGCGTTCTGTTCTTGCGCGGACGAGACCAATCCAAACGCAAGCAATAGCAGGCCGATCGTACTTTCCATACTGTGATTCTTCATATGCACGCTCCGAGGGTTTGAAGGGGGACAACCTCACGAAATGTTTCTTCGTGAATCCCAGAGATCACGGGACAGGGGTGGGAGCACCGACTCTGAAGTGAGTTCCGGGGACGATGAACGCACTTTGCGACGCTTGCTGTCTTCGGCTACTTCTAATGCGCTTTTCAAGCCGCGGAGATGATTTGACAAGCCCTACGCTACTGCATTGTTAGCGCTTCATAAATTCCTGACGAATGAACGATGGCGAGGAACACTACTCTCGATTCGCGGGGGAGCCCCTGTGTCCCGCAGGCAATCTGACACGGCTGGGAAGGCCAGGTAGAGAAGGGCTTTCGCCAACCGGTATCCCGGCATCGTTGCGACACAAGCTAAAAGACGTGAAGGCCGCAGCCGCCCGACGGATCGCCAAGGTCGCGTATGATGAACGTGGAGCCCCTGTGGACCTCAACAGGCTACTGGATATTGGAGAAGCTTCGCACTCGTGAAACCCGATATGAAAGTGAAGTTGGCGGGCCTGGAATTGACCAACCCGGTCATTGCCGCGAGTGGAACTTTCGGGTACGGGATCGAGTTTGAAGAGATCATCTCGCTGGAGCGGATCGGCGGCTTTGTCACCAAGGGAATTTCGCTTCGGCCGATGCAGGGTCATCCTCCCCCTCGCATCATCCAGACCGCGGCCGGCATGCTCAACGCGATCGGGCTGCAGAACGTGGGCGTGGACGAGTTCATCGAAAAGAAATTGCCTCCGCTCAGCCGCTACCCGGCATGCAGGGTCATCGTCAACATTTTTGGTTACACGGTGGGGGACTACGTCGCCGTGATCGAACGGCTCAACCAGGCCGAGGGTATCGCCGCCTACGAACTCAATGTTTCGTGCCCGAACGTGCACGCGGGAGGCATGGCCTTTGGCGCCGACTGCGGGTCGCTCGAATACCTCGTGGGCCGCGCCCGGTCGGCCACCAAGCGGCCGCTCATCGTCAAGCTTTCACCCAACGTGACTTCGATCGCGCAGATGGCCAAAGTATCGGCCGGGGCGGGGGCAGATGCCGTAAGCCTGGTCAATACGTTCGTCGCCATGTCGATAGACGTGGAAACGCGCAAACCGCGGCTCAGCAATATCACCGGAGGACTGTCCGGTCCGGCGATCAAGCCGATCGCCCTGCGCATGGTGTATGAGACCGCGCGCGCTGTCTCTATCCCGATCCTGGGGATGGGCGGCATCATCACCCCTGAAGACGCGGTCGAGTTCCTGCTTGCCGGAGCAACCGCCGTCCAGGTGGGCACCGCCAGCTACGCCGACCCGCGCGCCACGGAACGCCTCGCCCGTGGCCTTGAATCGTGGTGCCATAGCCACGGGGTGGAGCGCGTTGCCGGGCTGACGGGGGCCGTCGAAACTCCCCCCGCGCAACCCGGGCCCCAGGCGCCACCCGACCCTGTTACCAGCCCAAAAACCGCGCTAACATAGATTTGCCATGGCGTTTCCAATACGAACCTGTGTCATTTGTGAAGAGGAATTTGAGCTAAAGCCAGACAAGCCCGGCTTTGCGAACCGCTGCCCGTCCTGCAG
>DASXGD010000106.1:0-3994 GCA_036489245.1 Occallatibacter sp.
CCGATTCGCGCCGATGATGGTTCTGACCTAATGAGGCACGATGTCAAACATGGGTTTCGAACCCACGATGACAAGGGGAGATTGGTGACATCTCACTTTGTGATGTTCAACTCCCCTACTGGAACTTGATACCGACCGCCGCCAAGAAAGTCGGGAGACCCTGGGGCCCCTGGTTTGGATCAGTGGCCAACGACGTCCACCACCGCATTGTCCGCCCCACTCCACGCCGCCGCGCCTTCATGGGTCAGTTGATGATTGGTATCGCTCCAGTGAAGCCTGGTCACCGACCCGGCCCCATTCTCATACGCGTACGTCATTCCATCGTCAGAGAAGAGGGTGAAATCCGCGTTTGCTCCCGGGTAGATGCGCACCTTTGCAATGGACTGCTGTTGGTGCGTGTTCTCGATCTCGGACCCGAGCGGCACGATCGACCCCGCGCGCACAAACAGCGGAATCGTGTCGATAGGCGCGGAGACGCTGACCGTCTGGCCGCCTTTCACTCGCTCATTGGTCCAGTAGTTGTACCAGTCCGCGCCCGCGGGCAGATAGACTTCGCGGCTCGTCGCTCCCTGTTCTGTTACGGGCGCCACCAGGAATGCCGGCCCGAACATGTATTCGTCGCGCAGGTCCGCAACCTTGGGATCGTCGGGGAAATCCAGGGGCAGCGCGCGCATGAACGGTGCGCCGGTCTGCCAGGTTTTGTAGCCCAGCGAATAGATGTAGGGCATCAGTTCATAACGCAGGCGGAGATATTTCTCCAGAATCGGCTGGGCCTGCTTGCCGTAGGACCACACTTCGTTGGCCTTGCGGCTGCCGTGGGTGCGCATGATGGGCAGGAACGTCGCGTACTGAAACCAGCGTGTATAAAGCTCAGGGTAATCGTCGTAGTTGCCGACGACATCGCGCGCGTCGGAAGGATCGAGCAGCGGCGGATGAGCGGGATGGTGCTCGCGGGGAAGCCATTGCCAGCCGCCGGTGTCGTTGGACCAGTACGCGATGCCCGACGCGGTGAAGTCGAGGCCGGTGGGGATCTGCCGCCGATAGGTGTCCCAGGTGGGATAAATGTCGGACGACCAGAAGATGGCGCCGTTGGCCTGGGCTCCGGTGTAGACGTCGCGGGAGAGAATGAGCGCACGGCGGCCGGGCTCGTCCTTACGGAAGCCGTCATAAAGTGCCGCCGTGTGAAAGAGCGGATAGACGTTGAAGTACTCTGTGCCCGGACCGATTTTGTAATATGCGCCGTTGGGAGGCAGGTCGGGCTCGGTTTCGTCCGCCCACAGCGAGTCGAAACCCAGGCCAATGATGTTTTCGTGAATCGTTTTCCAATACCATTTCGCCGCATCGGGGTTGGTCGTGTCGATGTCGGAGCCGGCGAGATCGTAGGGAAGTCCATCGATGGGCTTACCGTCGGCGGTATGGATGAGCCAGCCGTTTTTGAGCAGCTCTGCGTAATAGCGGTCTTCAGGCACGAAGCGCGGCCAAACGCTGATCATGGTTTCAAAACCCATGTCGTGGAGTTGCTTGTTCATGGCCTTGGGATCGGGCCAGAACTTCGGGTTCATGTCCATTTGCCCCATTTTTGTGTAGTAGAACCAGTCGACCACAAGCACGTCGGCGGGAAGCTTGCGGTCGCGGTACCCCTTGGCAACGGAGAGAAGTTCATCCTGGCTCTCGTAGCGCTGCTTGCACTGGATATATCCATAGGCGGCCTTGGGCAGCATGTGCGTGGGCCCGGTCAGGAGCTTATAGCCCGCGTAGATTTCATCTGCGGTGGCTCCTGCAATGACGAAGTAGGAAACGCGATTGCCTACCTCAGAAGACCAGTTGGTCCGCTCGTTGAAGCCGGGCTCGATGGTGGTCTTGGACGGGTTGTCCCATAGCAGTCCGTAGCCTTTGTTGGTGACCACGAAGGGCACGCAGGTACTGGGCGCGGCGGGGGCCAGGTAATCGTTCCAGCAACGCACCGGATGGCCGCGGTGATCGAGGAAGCCCTCGTGGTTCTGACCGAGGCCGTAGTAGTGCTCGTCGTCGGGCGAAGCGAAGGAGGCGCTCACGACGTACGCCGGCCCATCGCTCGGCCGGCGGTCGTTGGCCAACTGGGCCGTTCCGTCCTTGTGGTTGTACTCCGCCTGCCCCCAGCCATGCATTTCCAGCAGCTTCTTGCCCCCCGGCGTGCTGAACACGATATGCGCCCATGGAGCCGAGCCGCGGAAGAACACCGAAGTTCCGGCGTCTCCGAAGAGCCGGCTAGGAGGCGGACCGTGCGGCCGGTTCACGGTCACCACCATGCGATCGGACCTGTACACATCCTCCGCGTCCGATGGGGTTGCCGACCACCCGGCGGGATCCGGCCTGGCGATAATCCCGTATCCCGGGCCTGCCTTGGCCGGCTCGGGCTGCATGCTGAGCGTGACCCGGAGGATATTGGGCGCGTAAGGCTCCAGCACGATAGTCTCGCCGCCGCCGTTGAGTTCGAGCCGCTGCAGCGTGGAATTCTGACCGTGTGCAGTGATGGCGACCAAAGCCGATCCCACAACAACAAGAGGGACGGCCAAATATCTTTTCATTTGCAACTCCATCGGCGAAACGAGACAAGTTGGAAAATGGCTGCGCAAACGAGTGTAAACCGATTGACCTCGGGGTTCCCAACCGCGTGCTTTTCGAGACCGGAGGCGATCCAAGGTGGCCGGATACGATAAGGCGTGGCCCACTTCAATCTCGGCTGGCAATCGAAGCTGGTGCTTCTCCTCGTCCTGCCCTGGACGGCCGTCAGCGTCGTCGTTCAGACGCAGGCTTGGTGGAACCACGCACCCGCCTCTGCGATCGGGGTTTTGGGACTGAGTGTGCTCCTGGGACTGCTCGCCTGGATGCTGCGCACAGCCACGCCTCCAGCAGCCTTGACAGGTGCGGTGATCACCGCGAGCCTCATGTTCTCGACCCTCGAGCATACTGCCATTATTCCCGTGCTGATACTTCTGGTTCTCACGTCATTGGCCACGCGCTTCGGACGGCGCCACAAAGAGCGGCTGGGGACTGCCGAAAAGCACCACGGCCGGAGCGCCGCGCAGGTCGCGGCCAACCTGGGAATAGCGGCACTGGCGATGGAGCCAGCCTTGGTGTCGCGCCTGATCGAAACGCCCTGGTTCGCTATGTCCTCGTCGATTCCGCTCTTTACCGTCGGCCTCGCGGCGCTGGCCGAGTCTGCGGCCGACACCGTGTCATCGGAGATCGGCCAGGTCCTCGGCGGACAGCCTCGCATGATTACGACATTGCGCCGAGTCGATGCCGGCACCGACGGCGGTATAACCTTCGCCGGTACCGCTGCTGGCGTGATCGCCGCCGGAATCGTCGCCGCCTCAGGGTGCCTCGCCTTTCACGGAGGACTTTCGGCGCTCGCGACGAGTTGGGCGGCCGGCGTCTTCGGGCTGTTCTTCGACAGCCTGCTCGGAGCCACGCTCGAGCGTGCCGGATGGCTCAACAACGACGGCGTGAATTTCCTCTCCACCGCAAGCGCGGCGGGATGTGCCCTTGCGATGCTGGCGGTCGCACCGAACGGGAGCTTCCAGTTACTTAAATAACTGGAAGCAAGCTTCACCCAGTGATCCTGATCACTTTCTCAAGATGGGCGAACGGCAATACTACTTTTGCCTATAGGGAAATAGCGGATACATACAAAGCTAATCGGCCATTTACTTTTTGCTCGCGAGTTCCTTCGCGCCTTGCCTTCCTCACCTTGGATTCATTCCAACGTGGATTGATTCGTGTCCATCGGACCCGGTTGTTCTGCGTCGCCAATCATCTTCATTCCGATCTTTTCGAGGTATATATGAAAGTTACGCGTCGGGAATTCTTCAATTACTGCGCGGGATCTGCCGCCGCGCTCGGGATCGCCGGGAAACTTGGAACGCTCGAAAGAGTGTTGGCTGCCACCACAGGCCCGCCGATCATCTGGATAAAAGGTGCCTCCTGCACCGGCTGCACGGTCTCGCTGGCG
>DASXGD010000120.1:0-2934 GCA_036489245.1 Occallatibacter sp.
GCCCGCAACAATGTGCCTTCGATCGAGCAGGCCCCGGCTGATCTCGATCGAAGGCACATTGTTGCGGGCGAGAAGGCGGCGGCAGCTGTCGAGCTCGGAAACGGCGATCTTAAGTCCGATGCCATAGGCGCGAAGGGCGGAGCAGGTGGGAACGCGCCCGGCATAGCGCGCGCGAAGTGCCTCCGGCCCCAGAATCTCGACCGTCTCGCCGCGCGCGGTCCGGTAGAGTATCGACCCGGAATCCTCCCGGAGCGGCGCCACGCCGAGCATTGCCGAGAAATAGGGCGTGATGCTGCCCGGCTCGGCGGCCACGTAGCTGAGCCCGGTGACGCGGGTCGCGGTGTTCGGATGGACCTGATAGGCCGGGCTCCAGATGACATGCGGCTTGAAATGCTGGGAGATGAACAGGCTCACCGAGGGCTGTTCATGCCAGGTATAGACGCAGCGGCTGTCGGTCTCGTCGAAATGCCCCTCCGGCATTCGGACCTTGCGCCGGGCATTGTAGATCGGCGCCGGATTCAGCCCTGCGGCCTCCAGCAGGCCGCGATCGCCGACCAGGTCGGAGGAGGTGAGGCTGACCAGGGTAATGCCTTCGCCGCAGCCGAAGCGGGCCGCGACCTTGCTGCGCAGCGGCTCCGGCGCGCAGTCGATGTCGCCCAGCAGCTCGACATAAGTGTCGTGAAGCTGGAAGACGCGATTGCAGGTGCCGATCTCGATATGGCGCATCTGGGGCATGACCTGGAAGCCGAGCCGCTCGTAGAGCGCGCCAGCATCTTCCATATCCTTGACCGCCATGACGAAGTGATCGAGCGAACGTCCGCCGCCCATGACGCCCTGCCACTCCCTGCGCGCAAACCTCACCCTTTCGGGCATCCTCATGATGAGGCGATGCGACTGAGTATCCAGTAAATATACACGCCTTCGCCTTGTCAAATCAGGGAGGAAATGATGCCGCTGATCGATGCCAGCCTGGGCAGCGGTCCCGTTGCTGCGGGCTGATCGGGCAGGCTAGGGCGTGTACTCATAAATTGCGATTGTTGGGCAGCGGCTGACTGAATGTCCGCTTCGCCCCCAAAAGCGGCCATATGGCAGAGGTCTCGGTAGGTCGGAGTTGTGCCATGTGTGGACGGCTCCCCGTTGGCAAGGGTTTTGTTCACGCTGCAGCTGGTCGGTTGCGGCCATGTGTTCGGCCTCACATGATGGTTTCTCCGTCAAGTGCTGATTTGGATTGATCGCGATCCAAGGCGGGGCTCTCGTTTCTGCAGGCTTCCCCTGCAAACCTCACATCCGGTGGGAATCAATCCCAGCCACGGTCCCGCATTCGGGACGGGGAGAGCTCCAAGAGAACGGCACCACTCTATATCGACGGCGCTGTGGCGCCATGCCGAACAACGGCGACGTTCCCTTGGATCGCCGGACTGCTCCGCGTGGCAGCGCAGCCCGGACTGCGGAATCGATCAGGCCGCAGACTTTAAGACTGCGCCTTCAGGCACCACTCCGTCGACGACGAACCTCCACAGCGCGATCAGCAGTTTTCGAGCTAGGGCCACCACCATGATTTTTCGAACACGCCGTCCTGTTGATCCAACCCTTTCGCGGAACCAGCAAACCTGAGCAGCAGCTGGCTGGTAGCGTATCCATAGCCACGCAAGCTCGACCATCACTGTTCTGACCCGCCGATTGCCGGCCTTTCCGATACCCCGCTCGCGGTCGACCCCACCGCTGCTGAATGGCGAGGAAGCCAGACCGGCATATGATCCGAGTGTCTTGCCATTGGCGAAGCGACGTACAAACGCTTCGCGCACCAGCACGGTGGCGCTTTGAACGCCGATACCGCGTAGGCTTGTTAGCTGCTGGATCATCTTGCTGGCTTTGTCGGACGCTTCTGTTTCAACCACAGCATCACGTTCACGCTCCAACTCGGCGATCTGCGTGAGTACCAGTTCCAACCGAGCAAGCAAACGCTCGATCTTGGCATGCGCGTTCCGAGGTAGCGGCTCGCCGAGACCAGTCCGCAATTCGGCCAGACGACGATTTCGGTTCCGGAGCAATGGGTTGTAATCGCTCACCCCTAGCGTTGCCAGAACAGCTCCGATCCGGTTGGTCAAACCGACGCGCTCGGAGATGAGTTCGGTCCGTTCGCGAACACACCGTCGGGCATCCTCATCGGCGGCGTCTGGAACCGGCACCATGGAGCACACGCGCGGCTCCCCTCGCAGCCAAGCGAGCAGTGTTCGAAGCAGCAACTCTGCATCAATGCCGTCAGACTTGGCGCGGCGCATCCGACGATCGACCGGGACGCTGGAAGGCTGGATAACGTACACTTCCACCCCACGCCTTATAAGCCATCGTGCCAGCCAGAAGCCCGACCATCCCGCCTCGTAGACGGCGATCACACGCTCGATGCTGCGGCCGGTAGCGGCAGCCCGAGTACGATATCCAGCAATGGCCGCCAGCAATGCCTCGGCTTCTGGGTTAACCGTGCGCTTCGCTTTCGTATGCGGTAGGCCAGGCACTTGCGCAGCGAGCACCCAACTTTTGTTACTCACTTCAATCGCCAGGACAAGCGTCCTCTCATAGTCCACAGCGGCAGGAAAAAGAGCAGCGACTGTCTGCAACATCAAAAGATCCTCCAGTTTGGGATGGCCACAGCGTAGCTCGCTCGCACCACCTTCATAGGATCTGTTCACGCGGTTCACATGACCGCTGGCCATAATGCCCTCCGCGGACCAGGTCCCGGTCAAAAGCTCGCATTCGATGATGCGATGGCACATTGTGGGTTGTCCTGATCGCCCGGATCGACCGGCTCTGCATTACGTGCTGTTCGCCCTGCCAACCTCACATCACACCGATTGGCGGCGTGATTCTCGTTCACGCTGCCAGCGCGGCGGGTTCCTTGTAGCGCTCCCCCTTGGCCATGACCGCCCAGGCCAT
>DASXGD010000123.1:0-3721 GCA_036489245.1 Occallatibacter sp.
CCCTGCGAGAGGCAGCGCCGGACTCACGGAAATACCTGATGGCCAAAGCCGGAGATTTGGCCACGTCGATCAACGACCAGCGCCTGCAGATGTCGTTGCAGCTGAACAACTCCATATCCTGGCCTTTCATGACCATCCTGATCGCCTGGGCATCCCTGCTGTTCTTCGGCTTCGGCATTCTTGCGCGGGTCAATCGCGCCAGTGTCGCTGGGCTGGCAGTCGGCGCGGTCTCGGTGGCAAGCGCGATATTCCTGATCGTCGAACTGAGCACCCCCTATTCCGGCCTGCTTAGACTATCGCCGTCACCGGTCCTTGAGACGATTGGGGCGCTCGGCAAGTAGGAGGGGGCCCGCAACAACCATGGAGAAACCAATGGCCGAGGGGGACACAACAGATAACGAACAAGCTGCCGGCCCACAGAACGTATCAGCGGTGAACCGGCGCGACGCGTTCAGGGGATTGGCCGCAGCGGCGGCCGGCGCAGCAGCGTCCAGGGTCGTTTCGCCGGCAGCGGCCGCGGAAGCTGCGGAACCAGGCCCAACTCCGCCTGCGGGGCAACCGCAAAACCCCTATGGGGGCGGGCCCAACACGGGCATCACGCTGCCTTCTTACTACAGGCCCACGCCTTCCGTCGCGAACGCCAACACATTCTTCCCCGGCATTGAGGAACTGGGCTCCGACGAGATGCGCATCTCGTTCATCGGCAGCTCGCCGGTGCCGCCGACGCGCGCCCAGGCGGGCACGGCGATCATGGTCGAGCTCGGCAATGGGAAACGCTTCTTCTTTGACCTCGGCCCCGGTTGTTTCCGCAATATCGTGGCTCTGCAGGTCCCGATGCAGATGGTGAACGACATCTTCATCACCCATCTGCACATCGACCACTATGGCGAGCTGCCCTACATCTACGGCTTCTCGGCCTGGTCCGGGCGCTGGAAGCCGCTGCGGGTGACCGGCCCCTCAGGCCGCACGCCCAAGGACGGCACCAAGGCCATGATCGAGGGCATGAAGGCGATGACCCACTGGCACACGGACAGCTTCAACCTCTTTCCGATAGGGGATGGTTACGAAGTCGACGTCAACGAGTTCGACTACAAGGACGACAACGGCATCTGCTATGACAAGGACGGCGTGATCATCCGGCACTGGCGCCGCGTTCACGGTAAGGACGGGGCGTCGGCCTACCGCCTCGACTGGAACGGTCTGTCCTTCGTCTGGACCGGGGATGGCCGGCCGGATTCCAACACCGTGAAATATGCCAAAGGAGTGGACGTCTTCGTGACGGAGCTGCAGCCCGACACCTTGAACGTGCAAACACTGAAGTTCGGCATGCCGGTGGAGGTCCTCACCCCGACGATCGATGTTGCCCACACGGTTCACTATGCGACGGGTTACATGTTCAAAGAGGTGCAGCCGCGCCTCGCCATGGCCACGCACTTGTCTTATGACGAAGAAATGGTCCCTGAAATGGTGGCGGGTATCCGTACGCATTGGGACGGCCTCTTCCAGTTCGGCGCGCCGGATGGCGTGATAGTCAATGTCACCAAGAAGGCCATCTGGACGCGCAAGGCGGCACTGCCCGAATCCACCAACTTCGCGCGCCCGTCCGGAAAAGAAGCCATCGAGCTTTTTGACCTCAGTCTCACCAAGACCACGGTGAGTTTCCCGGATCCGAAGTACACTTTGGCGGACATCGAAGACCCGGCATCCCGCAACGTCGAATATGATGCGAAACTTTATTATCCACCGGATGTCTACCGGAAGCCCAATCCGGTTTTTCCCAAGGGCTTCAAAATCGATCTCAAGCAGATGTTGCGCGAAAGAATCATAACGAAGGTTAAAACGATATTTGGCTACGACGAATAACCGTAACACCAGTTCAGTCCGTATCCCGAGCGGTGGAGGCAATAATGCGGCAACCCTACAAGCCCGTCCTTGCGGCACTGGCATACCTTCTTATCGCCCTCGCCATGATCGGAGGCGGATCGCATCGCGCTTGCGCGCAAGATGCGACCCTCCCGGGCGGAACGCAGGTTTTCGTCACGCCCTATCTCTGGCTCCCGGGCATCAATGCCAATATCAAGACGCCGCTGCCGCGCGCGTCATCGGTCGACGCCTCTGTCAGCGCCATTGATCTGCTATCGCATCTCGACGGGGTCCCGCTCCTGCTATCGGGCGAGATCCGCGACGGGCCCTTTGGGCTGCTTGGCGATGTCCTCCACATGCCGGTCAGCGCCAACGTCACGACCCGCAACGTTTTCTACCAGGGGGGCAAGGCGGCGCTGACAGCGAATACCGGCACTGCGATGATTCTCTACCGCGCCCTCGACGTGCCGGGCCAGTTCGCGGATTTGGGTGTCGGCTTCCGCGCTTGGGGATTTAACGCGAACCTGACGCTGAACCCCGGTCAGCTTGCCGGTCAGAGCGTGGACCGGAGAGCGGGCTGGGGTGATCCTCTGATCGGCGGACGCTATCACTATGATTTCGGCAACGGCTGGGGCCTGACCGCCTATGGCGACGTCGGCGGCTTCGACCTCGGCGCACACACCGATTGGCAGGTGATCGGCACGGTCGACTATGCGCCCAATCCGTGGATCAACCTTCGCTTAGGTTACCGCAGCCTCAACTTTGCCTATGAGCCGAGCAGCGCCTTCAATGTGGGCTTCAACGTACACATGAAGGGGCCGATCCTCGCGGCCACTTTCCGGTTCTGAGGAAAACGTCCATGAATGTTTCCATTGCCCCATCCAGTAACAGCGCGATGAAGCAAGACTGGATAGGCGCCGCCCGGATCGCCGTGGCTCTGATTGTTGGCCTGCTGGCTGTCAACCAAACTGCGGTCGCGCAGGGCAGCAAGCCTGCGATCGTGCACGACTCCGAGTACTACATCCTCGACGCGCAGCACGGCCAGCGGTGGGCGGTCGAAGACAAGGACCTCGACCAAAAGCTGGCCGAGCTTCGCACGAAGTTCGGAACGCCGCCCAACATCATTCACATCATGTTCGACGACACACCGGTCGGCGAGATCGGCATTCCCTTCATCCAGAAGCAGCGTGGCTGGGAGACGCCGAACATCAACAAATTGGCGAGCGAGGGCATCAACTTTACGCGGATGTATAGCGAGCCGTCCTGCACGCCCAGCCGCGCGGCGGTGATGACCGGCCGGGAACCCGTACGCAATGGCATGTATAACGTTGGCTGGCCATACGAATATGGCGGATTGGCCGCCACCGAAGTCACGATCGCTGATGTGCTCTCCAAAGCGGGTTACGCCACCGCGTTCTACGGCAAGTGGCATCTGGGCGACATTGAAGCCAGTTACGCGACCAAACACGGCTTCGATGAGGCCCTGTGGATGCCGTACAACCAGGTGGCGAGCGTCTGGACCCCGCAGGGACAAGTGGCGGCGCTGTCGCCGGCCGTCCTCTACCCGCAGATGTTTCCCAAGGATCCCTATGACATGGATCCGGGGTGGCGTCCGACCGGGTTCGTGTTTGCGCTGGAAGGCGCGAAGGGCGGACCGGTGCGTGAATTCGGCAGGGCGCCGAACCTCGATGACTATATGAAGCTCGAGCCCGAGTTTGAGAAACGAACCTTGGCCTTCATCCAGAAGAACTCGGCGGCGAAGAAACCGTTCTTCGTCGCGTGGTGGCCGGCGCTGGGTGGCTTCCTGCCTTCTCCGAAGAAGCTGACTGCCAATGGCGGAGTGCTCGCGGAGCTGCTC
>DASXGD010000177.1:0-4678 GCA_036489245.1 Occallatibacter sp.
AACATGGTCCAGCAGTTCAAGAAACTGCGCGGCTACGATCCGTTGCCCTGGATGCCGGTTCTCACCGGCCAGGTGGTCGAGAGCGCGGAGGCCAGCGACCGGTTCCTGTGGGACTTCCGCAAGACCATTGCCGACCTCATCGCCAACGAACACTACGGGCAGCTTGAAGACACCCTCCATGAGCGCGGCATGGGCCACTATGGCGAATCCCACGAAGAAGGACGCGCTTACGTCGTCGACGGCATGGAGGTGAAGAAGTTCAACGAAGTGCCCATGAGCGCGATGTGGACCCAGACCCCGGGCGTAAACCATGAGCAATTCGGCTACAACGCCGACGATCGCGAATCGGGCTCCGTGGCCCACATCTATGGGCAGAACATTGCCGCCGCCGAGTCCATGACCGCCGCCGCGGCGCCCTGGGGATGGTCGCCTGCAACCCTCAAGCCAACCGCCGACCAGGAGTTCCTCAACGGCATCAACCGTTTCGTGATTCACGAGTCGGCCCATCAACCCCTGGTCGACAAAACCAAAAAGCCGGGCATGACCCTGGGCCCGTTTGGCCAGTGGTTCAACCGCAATGAAACCTGGGCAGAACAGGCCGGATCATGGGTCGATTATCTGGCGCGCACCAGCTTCATGCTGCAGCAGGGACACTTTGGCGCGGACCTGATTTATTTCTATGGCGAGGATTCGAATCTCACCGCAATCTTCAGCAAAAACGCGCCCGACATTCCGCCCGGATACGGATTCGACTACGTGAATGCCGACGCATTGATCCACGAGCTGAGCGTGAGCAATGGATCCATCACCACCAAGAGCGGGATGAACTACAAGCTGCTCGGGCTCGATCCGTACAGCAAGCACATGTCGCTGCCCGTGCTGCGGGCAATCGAAAAGCTGGTCAAGGACGGCGCCACCGTAGCCGGGCCCAAGCCCACCGACGATCCAAGCCAGGCCGACGATCAGGCGGAGTTCGATCGCATCAACTCGGAATTGTTTGGCGACGGCAGCGGCATTCACACCGTCGGCCAGGGCAAAGTCTATGCGGGACAAAGCCTGGGTGATGTTTTCAACGCCCTCAAGCTGGCTCCGGACTTCGACTACACCAAGCCGGAGAGCGGCCAGCGCCTGCTGTTTGTTCATCGCAAGCTCCAGGATGGCGATCTCTACTTCCTCGATAATCGCGGCGACAACGATTCCACGGTCGACGCAAGCTTTCGCGTAACCGGAAAGGCGCCTGAGCTTTGGTACGCCGAGACAGGAACGTCGAAGCCGGTTTCCTACAAGATCGCTGACGGGCGGACCACCGTGCCGCTCCATCTTGAGCCGTGGGGCACGGTCTTCGTCGTGTTCCGCAAAGCGACCAGTGAATCCGCGCGGACGCTGCCCAAAGTGACGGAATCAAAGATCGCCGATGTCGATGGGCCATGGAATGTGAGCTTCGAGCCGGATCGCGGGGCCCCGCCATCCACCACATTGGACAAGCTCATCTCGTGGAGCGACAGCACCGACGCGGGCGTAAAGTACTTTTCGGGAGCCGGTACGTACACCAGGACAATTCAGGCATCGGCCGACTGGTTCAAGAAGGGCTCGCATCTGTGGATTGACCTCGGCGACGTCAAAAACCTTGCCGAGGTCACAGTGAATGGGAAAAACCTTGGCGTCGTGTGGCACACGCCGTATCGCGTCGATGTGACCTCCGCGCTGAAGCCCGGCGCAAACGAAGTCTCGATCAAAGTGATCAACGCCTGGGTGAACCGCCTCATCGGGGACCAGCAGCCGGGCGCAACCAAATACACCTTCGCCGACGTCAAGCCGTATCGGGCGAACTCGCCCCTCGTGCCTTCCGGATTGCTTGGGCCGGTGGCCGTAATCCGTGACGAAACCGAAAAATAGCTGCGGAAGCGCTGGATCTGGAGTCCTCGAATGGGAGCCCCGTCGTTGGGACCGACAAGCCAATGCATAGACGCGCTGTTTTGAAATCGGCGGCGGCTCTGGCACTGTCCACGGTCGCCGAACCGTTGACGCGGGCAGCCGATACTGCCGTGCCGGTCGTCGACTCACACATCCATCTGTTCGATCCGTCCCGGCCGGGTGGCGTTCCATGGCCGGAGAAGACCGACAAGGTTCTGTATCAGGCTGCGTTCCCCGCGCGTTATGAGCAGCTGGCCCGGCCCCATAATGTGGTCGGAGCCATCGCTGTGGAGTGCAGCCCATGGATGGTGGACAACTTCTGGCTGCAGGATTTGGTTGAGCAGAATCCAATCATGCTTGGCTTCATCGGCGATCTGCTGCCCGAGGCGCCTGATTTCGGCGCCACCCTGGACCGTCTGCATCGCAGCCCCCTGTTCCTCGGGATTCGGTACGGCAACCTGTGGAATCGCGACATGGGCGCGGCCGCGCACAACGATGAATTCCTGTCCGGGCTCAGGCTCCTGGCCCAGGCCGGACTGGTGCTCGAAACCGCCAATCCTGACGCCGCCCTGGTTGCCGCAGTCATCGAGGTCAGCGATCGTGTTCCCGACCTGCGCATCGTGCTCGATCATCTGCCCCACGCCGATGCGCCGGCCGGCGAGTCCGCGCGCGCCACATACGAAGCTAACTTGATGGAGCTATCGCGCCGCCCCAAAATATTTGTGAAGGGATCGGAGATTGTGAAGCGCGTCGATGGGCGCGTTTCTCTCGATGTCGGATCGTACAAGGCAGCCCTTGACCGGCTGTGGGATCTGTTTGGAGAGGGCCGCATGTTTTTTGGCAGCGATTGGCCTAACAGCGATACGCTCGCGTCCTACGACGAGACCTTTGGAGTGGCGCAGCGCTATATCGCCACGCACGGCGAAAGTGCGCAGCAGAAATACTTCTGGAAGAATTCCATCTCGGTCTATAAGTGGCAGGCGCGCACGCCCGAGCAGGCGCAGCTTTTGAAATTGTAAGGAGGGGTTTGTGATCAACTCGTTGCTTTGTGGTTCGAAGCCGTTGCTTTGTTGTTCGAAGTCGGCGAATGTGCTTGCGGTTTTCCTTCTGGCTGCGGCGTCTGGCCTGGCGGCCCCGGCTCAGGAAGCGCAACAACAGGTCAACATCGACTGGGACAAGACTGTGCTTGTTTCGAAGTCCACGCCAACCCTGCAGGTGGTCACCAACCCGATGCTGAATCCGGGCGCGCCGATCCACGATGGCTCGTTTGCGGCCCTGAAGGCCCTTGGCGCGGACTATGTGCGCTACGTGCCGTGGCTGCCCTATCCCAAGATCGCGGTTGCCGAATTGGATCCGCCGACCAAAGACAAAACATCGTGGGACTTCACCTACATCGATCCCGTAACCAAAGACTTTCTCGCCGCCACCGATGGCCACTCGACGATCATTAACTTCAGCACCATTCCGGCTTGGATGTTCAAGACCGATCAGCCGGTCAAGTACCCGTCCGATCCCAACCAGGTGTTCTGGCACTACACCCAGGGAACGGAACTGCGCGATCCGACGGGAAAAGAACTCGGCGACTATTTCGGGCGCCTGGTGAGTTGGTACACGAAGGGCGGTTTCACCGACGAGAACGGAAAGAAGCACGACTCCGGCTATCACTACACCTTCCCCTACTGGGAGGTTCTCAATGAAATCGAATCGGAACACTCGACGACGCCCGAGGACTACACCAAGCGCTATGACGCGATGGTAGAGGGCATTCGCAAGGTGAGTCCGGATACGAAGTTTATGGGGTTGGCGTTAGCGGCGCCGGGCGACAATCCGAAATACTTTGAGTACTTTCTGAATCCAAAGAACCACAAGCCAGGCATTCCGCTGGACTATATTTCGTTTCACTTCTATGCCACGCCGGCCCTCGATGAAACCCTCGACGGATGGCAGCACACGTTCTTTAACCAGGCGCGAGGATTTTTGGCCACCACGCGATACATCCTGGCCATTCGGGATCGCCTCTCGCCGCAAACGAAAATCGATACCGATGAGCTGGGTGTAATTCTGCCCACCGATAACACTCCCGCCGACAAGCTTCCTCTCCCGGGGGCCTACTGGAATGCCGCCGGCGCGCTTTACGGTTATCTGTTTGTAGAACTTGCGAAGCAAGGCGTGGATGTCATTGGAGAGTCGCAACTGGTCGGCTATCCAACCCAGTACCCGAGCGTGTCGATGATCGACTATAACAACGGCAAGCCCAATGCCCGCTACTGGGTGCTCAAGCTCCTCAAGGATAACTTCCATCCCGGCGACAAAATGGTGGCGGAGAAACCATCCAAGGAGGGCGACCCATCCGACGTGACCGTTCAGGGCTTTATAACGCCGCAGGGCAAGAGAGTTCTGCTGGTAAACAGGACCAACCGTGAGAAGACCGTTACCCTGAGTCAGGAACTGCAGAACGCTTCCTCCCTCACGGTAGATGAGGCAACAGGAGACGAGGCGCCCCGTGCCGGCAAAGCCGAGGGCGCCAATTTCAAGCTGGCTCCATTTGCCGTCACCGTGCTCAGTGTCCAATAGATCGCGGATAGGATTAGGGTCATTCACAAACCGGCGGAGTGATTGATGGCGGCAACGGATTTGCGGGTAGGCTTGTGCGGCATCGGGCTGGACGCGTACTGGCCGCAGTTCGACGGCTTGCACGCGCGCCTGGAAGGCTACGTGCGCCAGGTCGGAGATCGGCTCGAAAAGGCGGGCGCAGTCGTCGAAC
>DASXGD010000214.1:0-2135 GCA_036489245.1 Occallatibacter sp.
GTCTGTCGACCGCGCTGCTCTCGAAACTCGAGACGGATCGTATGATTCCCACGCTACCCACACTGGCAACGATCTGCCGTGTCTATGGGGTGGGCATGAGCCACTTCTTTGCTGAGCCGGAGAAGCATACGCTCTCGATCACCCGCAAGGCCCATTTGCAGGTCTCCGCGCGCGGTGGCGAATCGGTGGGTTCTATTCCACTCCACGCGCCGAAAAGCTCTTCGGGGTTAATGGCTGAGATGGTGGAGATACCCGCAAACGGGGCTGATGCGCTTTCTGATGCCTTTCACCGTGAGACCAGCGGCCTGGTCTACGTGATTGAGGGAAACCTGCACCTGGATGCGGGCGGCCTGCACGAGGAACTCGAAGCCGGGGATTGCATTTTCATCGAGAGCACCATGCCCCTGGTGTGGAGCGCGGGCGGCAGGCAGCGATGCCGGGTCCTTGCGGTTCGCCCAGTGCGGAATGGCAAGTAGGCAGGTGCGGCCCAGACGTTATCGTTGCGTCCCAGACGTTATCGTATCCAATAATGTGCCTGTACATTGCCGGTTGGGGCCTCAGTCTGTACGATGGGTTGGGTTATCGCTGTCTCAAAACCCAATGGTGCTTTCCGTGCCTTCGTAGACCGCGGCTTCGACGCGGAATCATCGAGGCAACGAGACGCGCCGTTCAGTTTTAAAGTACGTTCGAGATCGAGGAACCCTACACGATGCGACCGAACCTGAACCTGATGAAAGCCACCCTGACGGGTGCGCTCGGCGGTCTCCTTTTCGGATTCGATACCGTGGTGATTGCCGGTGCCATCGATGCCCTGGAAAAGCTCTATCGTCTGAGTCCTCAGGAGAAGGGATTCACTGTCGCCATCGGCCTGGTGGGCACCGTGATCGGAGCCCTCGGCGCGGGTCAGATCGGGCAGAGGCTGGGTAGCCGGGAAACCCTGCGCCTTACCGCCATCCTCTATGTCGTTTCGGCCCTCGGCTGCGGGCTTGCCTGGAACTGGCCGGCCTTCCTCGTCTTTCGTTTGATTGGCGGGCTGGGTATCGGCGCTTCTTCCGTCCTCGGTCCCGTCTACATCGCCGAACTCGCCCCGGCCAAGTGGCGCGGACGCCTTGTCGCCACCTTCCAGTTCAACGTGGTGTTCGGCATCATGCTGGCCTACATCTCCAATTACATCATCCGCACCCTGCACCTGGGCGCCGCGGAGTGGCGCTGGCAGGTGGGCATTGCCGCGGCCCCCGCGATCCTCTTTTTGATCATGTTGTTCGGCATCCCGCGCAGTCCGCGGTGGTCGGCCTCGAAGAATCGCATTGACGAAGCCCTGGAAGTGCTGAAGCTGATGGGCGATCCTGATCCCGAGGCCGAGCTGGCCGATATTCGCGCCGCACTCGAGCAGGAGCACGCCACCGCCCACGAGCGCGTATTTCAGTGGAAGTATCGCTATCCGCTGTTCTTGGCCATCTCCATCGGCGCGTTCAACCAGTTGGCCGGCATCAACGCCATTCTCTACTACATCAACGACATCTTCGGATCGGCTGGTTTCAGCCAGATCTCCGCCGACCAGCAGGCCATCGCCATCGGAGCCACTAACCTGGTCTTCTGTGTGATCGGCATGTCGCTGATCGACAAAATAGGCCGCAAGACGCTGCTTCTGATCGGAGCGGCGGGCACGGCTGCCTGCCTTGCCGGAGTGGCGTGGCTCTTCAGCACCGATCCTCACTCGCCGGCGCTGCTCGGGTTGCTTGTCACCTACATTGCGTTCTTCTCCGTTTCGCAGGGAGCCGTCATCTGGGTCTACATTGGCGAGGTGTTCCCGACATCCGTGCGGTCCAAGGGGCAGGGCGTGGGCAGCGCCAGCCATTGGTTCATGAACACTGTCATTCAGTTCGTGTTCCCGGTGGTGGTGCACTCCATGAGCCAGGCCACGCCATTCGTGTTCTTCTCTGCGATGACCGCGGTGCAGTTCCTGGTGGTGATGTTTACCTACCCCGAGACCAAGGGACAGACTCTCGAGGCACTGCAGCGCAAGCTGGTTGCGGCCGATTGACCGAACCAAACCCGGGTAAATCTGGGTGCCCCATCCTAACGACGCTTTTGTCGTTAGGGTGGGAGACCACGAACGCACCTGTGCCGGCGCC
>DASXGD010000258.1:0-4370 GCA_036489245.1 Occallatibacter sp.
CGACCTCGATGCAGCTGAAGCCGCAATTCGAAAGCAGGGCGACGGCGGGATCGACCTCGTCGATGTGTTTCGCGCGTCGGAGCACGTGCCTGCCATCGTTGACGACGTCATACGGCTCAAGATCCCTTATTTGTGGCTTCAAGATGGAGTGAGCCATGACGAAGCGATCGGGCGCGCCCGGGAAGCCGGCGTCAAGTGCGTTCAGAACGACTGCATTTTCCGTGAGCACGCCCGCCTGGTGGTAGGTTCGTGAACCGGGCTTTCGAAAGTCGCACAGAACGGGGTGCCCCATCTTTGGCGGGTTTTTGTTTTTCCGCCAAAGGTGGGATAGCACGGACTCACAAAACTCCATTCTCCGCGACCAACGAACCCTGCGGAACGTCCAACTATTGATCGTCATGCGTTTGTTTCGACTCATCTTCGCGCTGGTCTTCCTGCTCGCCGCCGGCCCGCCGGCGCTGGCCGCCGTAAGTTCGGCGGATGCGCCGCATGTCCACGTGCAACTGGTTGTGCCAAGTTCGGCGCTGACGCCGGGCAAGCATGCCGTGGGCGGTCTTTATTTCAAGCTCGAGCCGGGCTGGCACGTGTATTGGAAAAACGCCGGAGACTCCGGTGAGCCCCCGCGGATCAAGTGGACCCTCCCCGGCGGCATCACTGCCGGCCCGCTCGAGTTTCCTGCTCCGAAGAGGCTTCCCCTCGGGCCGCTGATGGACTTCGGCTACGAGGACGAGGTGCTGTTTCCCTTCGCCCTGAATGTGGCCTCCGACGCCGCGCTAGGTCCAGCCGTTCTCCATGCCAAAGTCGACTGGCTGGTCTGCCGAGAGGTTTGCATCCCAGGCAAGGCGGAGTTGGAAACGACGCGATCGGTATCCGATGGATCGGGTATCCCCACTCCGGTTCAGCCGGACATGAGTATATTCTCGAATTTGGGCAACCGGCTGCCAGAGCAGGCCCCACCAACGCTTAAGGTCGGGTTCCAGCCCACGCCGACGGGCTTTCGGCTCACGGTCCTCACCGGCAAAAAGGAATCCCAGGCTTCGTTCTTCCCCGCCGACCAGAACGTCCTCGACAACCCCGCCCCCCAAAAGCTGACGCCCACCAACAACGGCCTAACTCTCGACCTCAAAAAGGACGCCAACCTCTCTGCCAATCCGAGCCAACTCAATGGCGTTCTTGAGCTGTCGAATGGCCGCGCCTACGAAATCTCCGCCCCCGCCGGCGCCCCCGGGCCAGCAACTCCCGCCAGCCTCACCGAATCCAATAGACCCGCGACCTCCGCCATCCCGGCTAACTCCGCGAGCCACGCAAACTCCGCAAACCCCGCTACCCCCGGCCTCGCGCGTATTGTCGGCCTCGCATTTCTGGGCGGCCTCATCCTTAATCTCATGCCCTGTGTCTTCCCGGTCCTGTTCCTCAAGGGCCTGGCGCTTATGCAATCGGGTGCAGAGGAACGGCACAGGCTGCGCACGCACGGTTTGGTCTACACCGCCGGCATCCTGGTTTCATTCTGGGTCCTGGTCGCGGCGCTGCTCGGGCTGCGCTCGGCGGGTGCTCGGCTCGGCTGGGGATTCCAGTTCCAGTCGCCGGTCTTCCTTTCTCTGATGGCGGGGCTGCTGTTCTTTCTCGCTCTGTCGCTCGCCGGGCAGTTTGAAATCGGCCTCTCGCTGACCAGTGCCGGGGGAAGCCTCGCCGCAAAGCAAGGTTACACGGGCAGCTTTTTCACTGGCGTTCTGGCGGTGATCGTTGCTACGCCCTGCACCGCGCCGTTTATGGGCGCCGCCATCGGCTACGCATTGGCACAGCCCGCGGCCGTCACCTTCGCCGTCTTCACCTCGCTGGCCCTGGGACTGGCCGCACCCTACGCGGCACTCACCCTGCAGCCGGCATGGACGCGTGTGCTTCCCAGACCCGGCGCCTGGATGGAAGTCCTTCGCCAGGCCGTCTCGGTGCCGATTTTTGCCACGGTAATCTGGCTGGCGTGGGTGCTCGCAAACGCCTATGGGGCCGCGGTGCTGGCCGCACTGCTGGCCGGATTCCTGCTCATCGCCATCGCCGGATGGTTTCTCGGCCGCTGGCCGGCCCAGCGCTGGTCTACCATCATGGCCGCTTTCATTCTTGCCGGATTCGTTGCCCTGAGCACGTGGGCACCGAAGAACCTGGCCGCCGCAGCTCCGAGCTCTTCCGCCCGGTCCGGTGAATGGGAACCATGGTCGGCCGAGACTGTGTCTCGCTACCAATCGCAGGGCCGTCCGGTTTTCGTCGATTTCACCGCCAGCTGGTGCCTGAGTTGCCAGGTCAACGAGCGCGTGGCGCTGACCACACCGGAAGTCCGCAAAGCCTTCGCCGACGCCAATGTCGCCCTGCTGCGCGCCGACTGGACCCAGCACGACGAAGCCATCGCCCAGACCCTCGCCAGTCTGGGCCGCAACGGTGTACCTGTCTACGCGCTGTATGTACCTGGAGAAGCCAGCCCCCGGCTCCTGCCCGAAGTTCTGACCCCGGGGATTGTGACCGACGCTCTGAACAGGCTGCCTCATGGCGCAACCCAACCCACGGTTGCTTCGTCGAACGTGCAGTAGCCGGGCGAAAGCCGCCTTGGCCCGGCGTCCGAGAGCAAGAAAAATTCCCCGCTGGAGGTTGACTCACCATGGCCTTCCCGTCGCGTCTCGCCTCATCCTCATTCTTCGCCGTCGCGCTGATCGCCGCCGGCTTGTTGACTCTCCATGCCCAAACGGTCCGGGCCCAGGCAGTCCGGGTAGGATCGCCTGCGCCGGCCTTCACCGCCACCGACTCCGAGGGGCGCACGCAAACACTGAATCAATATCGCGGCAAGTATGTGGTCCTCGAGTGGCATAACCAGGGCTGCCCCTACACGCGCAAGCACTATGTCTCGGGCAATATGCAGAACCTGCAGAAGGAATGGACCGCGAAAGGCGTGGTGTGGTTAACCGTGATCTCTTCGCCACCGGGCGCTCAGGGCTACGTCACACCCTCACAGGAGAATGCCTATGTCACCCAGATGCACGCCGCGCCGACAGCCGTCCTGTTGGATTCTGATGGAAAAGTGGGCCGCCTCTACAACGCCAAGACAACGCCTCAGATGTTTGTGATTGATCCGGAAGGAAAGGTAATTTATGCCGGGGCCATTGACGACAAGCCCACGACCGATACGGACGATATTCGCGGGGCCGACAATTATGTCACCGATGCGCTCACTGAGGCCATGGCCGGCAAACCAATTGCAACGCCCTACACGCGGTCATACGGGTGTTCGGTCAAGTACCGCAACTGAGCCGCTGGTTGAGCCCAACACCCGCAAATAAGGAAGAAAGCAACAACTACCAGGTGAAATAGTGACGGCCCTGGGCCTGCAGGCTCGGATGAATCGGGAGTTCGCCGCCGTGGCCAAAGATATACGTCGGCACGCAGTGAGAGCGTCCCTTGTGCTCTTGCACTTCGCGAGCTGTTAGATCCGTTGTGACCCGCAGCCGGGTATAGACGCGGGCGGAAACGGATTGAGATCCGTCGCTCGGATTGCCAACGAGCTCTTTGCCATAAGTGAATTCATTCGAAGGAGATGACATGGGGCCCTCCAGATTTTTCGCTGGTTGGTCGGCCAACCCGCGCTTGCCCCTTGATTTTGCAAACGCCATGCCAAATCCGCGATAAAACGGACGGACCATTCTCGATGATTGAAAGGGAATGAGTTAGACGCGCGGCTCACGCGATAGCGGAGCCCGGAACAACTGTGGTGACAAATCGTAAGTGACGAAATTCCGTCTCGATGACTGTATATGGTCATCAATAATGCGCCCCCTGATCCTTGCCGGCCCGAGAGGGCGCAGCCCGGGCATTCGCAGCAAGGATCAGAGGGCCGTGTGCCGGCTTAAGCGGAGAACGCTGCTTTCGCGCCTTCTTCCATCTCTTCCTGGCTGGGAGTTTTCAGGGTCTGGCCGATAGACCACTTGTGCCCGAACGGATCGCGCAACTGCCCGTAGCGATCGCCCCAGAACTGATCCGCCAGCGGCATGGTCACCACGGCGCCCGCGGACAGGGCCTGAGCCCACACTCCGTCGGCGTCGTCGGTATGGATGTGGAATGTGACCGGGCTTCCACCCAGCGCCTCCGGCGTCTCGCTCTTGCCGCCCATCTGGCCGGCAAAATCATCGCTCAGCATCAGGTTGCCGCCGTGCACCAGCAGGTGCGCATGCATAATCTTGTCCGTTCCCGGCGCCGGGTGCCGCACCAGTTCCGTGGCCCCAAATGCGTTCTTGTAGAAGTCAATGGCGGCGGCAGCGTTGCTCACCACCAGGTAAGGGGTAAATGTGGGTCTGCTTTCCATGAGTTTTCCTCCGTGGATCTTGGGGAGA
>DASXGD010000272.1:0-3855 GCA_036489245.1 Occallatibacter sp.
GAAGACTACGTTGCCGAAGTCACGGCAAAACCGCCAGCACAGTGGAACGAAGACCAGTGGCACACGGTCAGCGAATTCTACCTGAACAGCATTGACAAAAACGTTGCCACGATCCAAACCGAAATCGCAAAACTCAATGCCCAGCTTGACACGCTCTCTGAAGGCGGCGACCTGACGCAGGTCTCATGGGAGAAGCCATCCCTGGCCTACGCGGACGTGCTGACCCGCGGAGTCTACACCGCGCGCACTGAGCGCGTGGAGGCCAACACGCCGCATTTTTTGCCGGCCTTGTCTGCGGGCGAACCGCGCAACCGGCTGGCCCTGGCCAAGTGGGTCGTAAGCCCCGACAATCCGCTGACCGCGCGCGTCACCGTGAACCGAATGTGGTACGAACTGTTCGGGACAGGTCTCGTCGAGACGACCGAGGATTTCGGCATCATGGGGCAACGCCCGTCGCATCCCGAATTGCTTGACTGGCTGGCGGTAGAGTTCCGCGACAGCGGATGGAACATCAAGCACATGTTCAAGCTGATGGCGATGTCTGCGACCTACCGGCAGAGCGCTGTGTCGACGCCCGCCCAGGCCGCCAGGGATCCCCGCAACCTGCTGCTGAGCCACGGGCCCCGATTCCGCATGGATGCGGAGATGCTGCGCGACATTGCTCTCCAGTCGGGCGGCCTGCTCGTGGACCGCGTCGGCGGCCCAAGCGTCAAGCCCTACCAGCCCGCCAACGTGTGGGAACAGGTGAGCTACCCCACCAGCGATACTGTGAACTACGTGCAGGAGCACGGACCCTCCCTCTATCGCCGCAGCATGTACACCTACTGGAAACGCATGGCTTCTCCGCCCAACATGGATTTTTTCGACGCTCCGATGCGCGATGCCGTATGCACGCGCCGCCAGCGTACCGACACTCCGCTGCAGGCGCTGGTGACGATGAACGATGTCCAATGGGTTGAGGCGGCACGTGCGCTGGCGCAGCGTGTGATTCTCGAAGGCGGGCCGAAGCCCGAACAGCGCATGAACCTGATGAGCGAGATCCTCCTCTCGCATGATCCTCCGGCAAAGACGGCGGCCGTGCTGGAAGGCTCCCTCCGGCAGATGCAGGCGCACTATGCGGCAGACCCCAAAGCGGCGCGCGAATTGGTCGACGCCGGCGAAAAGAAGCGCGACACTTCCATCCCTGAGCCGGAACTGGCCGCGTGGACCATGGTGGCCAGCGAAATGCTCAACCTGGATGAGACATTGACGAAGTAGTTGAGGATTGATGTATGAAGCAACATCCGTTGTGCACGGATTGCGAGCAGAGCTCCACAGTAATGGATTTGCCTATCCCGGTTGGGTTGAAGCGCGAGTGGGCGGCCATTGAAACACGGCGGCGCTTCCTGGGACGATCGGGCAAGGTGCTCGGCTGGGCCGCCATGGCAAGCCTCTTCGGCGAAGCCGCGTTGCGCGGCGATGTGCACGGCTCAGCCCCAACAAGCGCGCCGAAACTGGCTCCCCGCGACCAGTTGAAGCTGCCGCATTTCGCTCCCAAAGCCAAGCGGGCCATTTATCTCTTCATGTCCGGCGGGCCGCCGCAGATCGATCTGCTCGATTACAAGCCGAACCTTGCTTCGCTTTTCAACAAGGACATGCCCGACTCGGTGCGCGGCAACCAGCAATTGACGGGTATGACCGCGGGACAGGCCCACTTTCCCATTGCGCCTTCGCATTGGCCCTTCAAGCAGTACGGGCAGACGGGAACCTGGGTGAGCGACCTGCTGCCCTACACGGCGCGCATGGTTGACGACCTGACTATCGTCAAGTCGGTCAACACCGACGCCATCAATCACGAACCCGCGATCATGCTCATGAACACCGGCAACATGAACGCCGGCAAGCCGTGCCTCGGTTCGTGGCTCGCCTACGGCCTGGGCAGCATGAACGACAACCTGCCCACCTTCATCGTGCTGCAGACCAAAACCAATCCGAAAGAGAATAACCAGCCAGTCTCTTCGCGCCTGTGGAGTAGCGGATTTCTGTCCTCTGAGTTCGCCGGTGTAGGGCTGCGATCGGGTGGCGACCCCGTGCTCTATCTTGCCGATCCCAGCGGCGTCGATCGCGAGGTGCGCCGCAACATGCTCGATGCGGTGGAGCAGATCAACCGCCAGACGCTCGAAGAGATCGGCGATCCTGAAACCAATGCCCGCATTGCCCAGTACGAGATGGCTTATCGCATGCAGGCCTCGGTGCCTGAACTCGTTGACCTGAGCAAGGAACCGCAGTCCACGTGGGATCTCTATGGGCCCGATGCCAGGGAACCTGGTACGTTCGCCTACAACTGCCTGCTGGCCCGGCGCATGGCTGAACGCGGCGTGCGCTTCACGCAGGTCTACAAGCGCGGCTGGGACGTGCACGATAACGTCACCGGCATGCTGCCGCTCCTTTGCCAGGAAACAGACCGCGGATGCTATGCGCTGGTCACCGATCTGAAGCGGCGCGGACTGCTCGACGACACGCTCGTCATCTGGGCCGGCGAGTTCGGGCGCACCGTTTACAGTCAGGGCGGTTTGACTCCCGAGAACTATGGTCGCGACCACCATCCCCGCTGCTTCACGACGTGGATGACCGGAGGAGGCGTGCGCCCCGGGCTTACCTATGGCGAGACCGATGATTACAGCTACAACGTGGTCAAGGATCCCGTGCATGTTCGCGATTTCAACGCCACCATCCTCCACTGCCTGGGCATCGACCACAACCGGTTTACCTACAAGTTCCAGGGGCTCGATCAGAAGCTGACCAGTCCGGTTCCGGCCAGTGTCGTGAATGGACTCCTCGCGTGATCGCAGCAGATAATGTGCGCGGGCTGGCCGCCCGGCTGATTCCGGAAAGACGCGCGGCACGCATGGCCTGGCTCGCTGCACTCGTGATCACCGTTGGCCTCCTGCTCCTCCCCGCGATCGTCAGGCTCGATGGCAAGCCGCACGCCGACTGGCTGCAGTTTGTCGGCCGTTTCCATCCTCTGGCCGTTCATCTGCCCATCGGCCTCATCGTCCTGGTGCCTGTGCTTGAGATCGCCGGTGCATTCCGCCCTCCACTGCGAGAGGCAGCAGGATTTGTCCTCGCATTGGCAGTAGTTGCCTGCATCGGGACATTGATTCTCGGCTACCTGCTCGCCTATGGAAGCGGCGACACGGGGACTACGGTCACGCGTCACATGTGGGGCGGCATCGCGCTTGCCATCGGGTTGCTGCTCTGCCTGCTCGCACGCCCGTCCTGGTCCTCTGAAAACCTTCCGCGCCTCTATCCCTCGCTGCTCGCCTTTGTCCTGCTCACGCTCGTATGGACGGCACACCAGGGTGGTTCCCTCACCCACGGCACCAATTACCTTACCCAATACATGCCCGCGCCTCTGAAGCGATGGGCCTTGCTGGGGGCCGTGAATGCGGCGGTTCCAAACCCCGACTCCTTCTATGCGAAGCGGATCCACCCGGTTTTCGATGCGAACTGCGTCGGATGCCATGGCGTCTCCAAGACCGAAGGCGGCCTGCGGCTCGACTCGTACGAGATGCTGATGAAAGGCGGTAAAGACGGGCCCGTCCTGCTTCCTCGCCGTGCGGATAACAGCCTGCTTATTCAGCGGGTCACATTGCCGATAAACAATCAGCACTTCATGCCCGCCGAGGGCCGTCCGCCCTTGAAGCCCGATCAGATAGCCTCGATTCGCGCCTGGATCGAGCAGGGCGCCTCGCCTGATGCCAACACGGTCGCCGGGGTTTCGCTGCCGGCCGAGGCCAAGGAACCGCCCATCCAGCCAGTCGGGGATTACAGCAAGCTCATGGATGAGATTCGACAGATGGAGAATTCCCAGGG
>DASXGD010000291.1:0-1876 GCA_036489245.1 Occallatibacter sp.
ATCCTTATATGGTTCGGCACCGTAGGTGGTGGGGATGTTGGCGGTGTCGAGAAGATCCTTGGCGCCCCAGGGAATGCCGTGCAGCGGCCCGCGATAGTGGCCGGCTGCGATTTCGGTATCCGCCTGCCGGGCCTGGGAAAGGGCGTGATCGCGGGTCAGCGTAATCACGCAATGAAGCTTGGGATCGAACAGTTCCAGGCGATCGAGATAGATCTGGGTCAGCCGTTCCGAGGTCAGCGCCTTGCTCTCGATCCATCGCGAAAGCTGGGTCACGGTGGCGTAGGCGATGGCCTCGTCGCTGGAAGGCACGCTGGCGTGGGTGGTGCTGCTGCGGACGAATCCCGTGGCTTTCTCTCGCTCGCGTTTGAGGGCGACAATGCCCACCTGCGCGGGGTTCCACAGCGTGGCGGGGGCGAGGGTTTCTTCGAGGGCGACCTTGCGCGGGCCGACGCGCAGCTCATAATTGGGCGCCATCTGCATGCGCCAGTTGACGGCCGCCTGTTCGCGGTCGGCGGGCGTCATCTCCACGCGCACCAGCTTTTCCGCTTCAGCGAAGGTGGCAGCCGAAACTTCGGGACCGACGGCGGCCGCAGTTCCAAACGCGGGGGGAGCGCCCGGCGTCGGCTGCTGGCCGGGAGGAGCCTGCGCCGTGGCGGCTTCGAGAGCCGCGCTCAACATTCCCAGCGAACTGTAGGTGATGAATTCTCTGCGCGTTCCCGGCATTGCGAATTCCTTTCCGCGCTTCCCGGTTCCTCAGGGGCTGAAGCCCCCGCATGTCATGCAGTCACGATGAAAGCCCGCCCCGTTCAAAAGCGGCGGTACGCCTTCGGTCACTCTAACGCGCGACCCCTCCCGGCGGCACATGTTCCTCAAGATAGCGGGTGATCAGGCTGAAAAGGTGGAACGCTGTTCCCTCGCCTTCTGAAATCGCGTGGGTGCGGTTCGGGTAATCCATAAAGTCGAACGGCTTGCCCAGCGCGACCAGCTTGTTGATCAGCAGTTCGGTTCCCTGGTAGTGCACATTATCGTCGCCGGAGCCGTGCACCACCAGCAGATGTCCCTCCAGGTTCTGCGCAAAATTGATCGGCGAACCGTCGTGATAGCCCTGCTTGTTTTTTTCGGGCAAGCCCATGTAACGCTCCTGGTAGATCGTGTCATAGTGGCTTTCATCAGCCACGGGAGCGACGGCGATCCCCGTTGAATAGACGCCGGCGTCGCGGAACATCACATTAAGGGTATTGGAGCCGCCGCCGCTCCAGCCCCAGATGGCCATGCGCGTGGTATCGATGTAGCCGCGCTCGCGAGCCAGTTCCTGAATCGCCTGGCCCTGCTGGGCCGCGGACAAGACGCCCACCGCGCCGTAGATGCTCTTGCGCCAGTCACGGCCTTTGGGCGCCGGCGTCCCCTGGTTGTCGAAGCTGATCACCAGGTAGCCCTGCTGCGCGATCAGGCCATGGAAAAGATTGCGGAGATTGCCCCACGCATCCCGAACGGTCACCCCTCCAGGCTCGCCATACACGTAGGTGAGGACCGGGTATTTTTTGGATGGATCGAAATCGGGCGGCTTCATCATCCATCCATCGAGCGTGGCGCCGTTGGCCACCTTCACTTTGAAAAACTCCGGTGGGCCGGACAGGATCGCCGCGGCCTTCTTCTCGAGTTGGTGGTTGTCTTCGAGGGTGCGCGAGGCCTTGTGCCCAGGCAGGCTCACGATTTCGATTCGAGGCGGGGAGATAAAGCTCGACAAGGTGTGCGACGCCCAATGGCCGTTGGGAGCGATGTCATAGGTGTTGGAGCCGGCCGCGTCAGGCGGAGTCACGCGTTCCGGGACGCCCTGCCCGTCGAGGCGCGATCGATAGAGGTAGCGGCGCACCGG
>DASXGD010000361.1:0-5326 GCA_036489245.1 Occallatibacter sp.
GCCCGATGCGGTTGGCGATCCAGCCGCTGATGGGGAGCACGACGGCGTTGGCCACCAGGTAGCTGGTGAGCACCCAGGTGGCCTCGTCGCGGCTGGCCGAGAGCGAGCCTCCGATGTGGCCCATGGCGACGTTGGCGATGGAGGTATCGAGGGCTTCCATGAAGGTCGCCATGGTCACAGTCAGGGCGATGACCCACGGGTTGGCGCGCGGGCGCCACGTGTCGTGGAAAGTGAGTGTTGCCGCGGCGGCCAAGGCTTCTCCTGCTTGTGTTTACATGGACCAGGATTCGGGAAGGTGCTTTTAATAGAGTGTAATGGAAACCGGGCCACCGCGGGCCGATGACGGACGCTGGTTCAGGCCGGCGGGTGAGCGCAGGCCGGTGTTGAGGGACGAACGATGTATTTGCTGGGAATCGATACGTGCGGGCCGTCGGGGTCAGTGACGCTCGGCCGACTCACCGGGATGCACTCGGCGGAAACCATCGCCCAGAGGGAACTGGAGGGCCGCAGCTATTCGGCCACGCTGGTGGCGGCCGTAGAGGAACTGCTGGAGCGCCAGCGGATCCGCCTCGTGGACGTGGGATGTATCGTCGTGGTTCGCGGGCCGGGGAGCTTTACCGGCGTGCGGGTGGGGCTTGGGGCTGCCAAGGGGCTCTCGGAAGGGTCGGGGGTTCCGGTGGTCGCGGTCTCGCGCCTCGAGGTGCTGGCCCGCAAGGCGGGAGTGCTGTCGTCCGCGCTCGACGCTCACCGCCACGAGGTGTTTTTGCGTGTCGCCGACTGCGATCTGAAGATCACGGAGGTTCTTGCCGGAGATGCGGACCTGGCCCGGATCGCTCCGTGTTCGAGAATTGCGGTCTGCGATGATGCCGCAGCGAGCCGATTGACGGCAGCATGGACACAGGTGGGATTGGTTCGGGTTGCGCCTCCGACGGCGGGGGACGCGCTGGTCGTGGCCGCGCCTGAAGTCGCCTCCGGCGAATTTACCGACGTGGCACGGCTGGACGGGCATTATTTGCGTCGATCCGATGCAGAAATCTTCGGTCCTCCGACCGTTGCGGGCCTCAGTTCTCGATGACCGGCCCGAATGAGGCCGTACATATCCGGCCGATGGTTGCGTCGGACATTCCGTCGGTGATAACCATGGCCGGCAATCTGCGCGACGCTCCACACTGGCGGCCCGAGGCTTATCGTGACATGCTGGATCCCGCCCGGAACCCAGCCCGCGTTTGCCTGGTTGCGGAAGATTCGGTCCGGCAACTGGTGGGATTCGGGGTGATGATTCTGATCCCTCCGCAGGCCGAACTCGAGGCGATCGCCGTGACGGGAGAACGCCAGCGCCGGGGAATTGCCAGAAATCTTTTGTCCGATTTATTGAGCGAGCTCAAGAGGCTTGACATTACCGAAGTCATGCTCGAGGTCAGGGAATCGAACCGTGGCGCGCGGGCATTTTACCGTGCGTCCGAGTTTGTCGAAACCGGCCGACGGCGAGGTTATTATGCTGATCCGCAAGAGGATGCGCTTCTGATGAAGAGACAAGTCTCCTGAATCCTGTGGGGTCGTTTCTCGGCGGCGAAACTCAGGAAAAGCGGGTTTTTCGGCGCGGAGTGCCGAAATGTACATCAGAATTCCACAGGCCTTCACCCTGCCTTCAGCTTTCACACTTGCCGTTTGTTGTTGCGTGGAGCTATATGTAAATGTTCGATAAAACCCAAGGAGGCGCCTATGGACGAAATATACGATTCCACGCTGAGCGAAGAGATTAACCGCCTGCAGTCCGAACACCGTCGCTACGCTCAGCGGTTGGAAGAGTTGGTTCAGAAACCGTATCTCTCCGTGGAAGAGCAACTCGAAGAAGTGCGGTTGAAGAAGCTGAAACTTCATGCCAAGGACCTGATTTATGCCCTGGAGCGCCGCGTAGCTGTCGCGGTGTAGCAGGAAAAATCAGATGGCCGGCGCGGACCGGCAAAGGACGGAAGGGCGGGTGCGCTAGACGCTTTCCGGGCGCGTGTGCCGGAACGCTCGGCAAAAAGCATGCCTACCGCGCAAACCGTATAATCGTTAGCGACGATGGTTCGTGACGGTTACATTTACGGTTTGAGCCTGCTGGCTGTGGCATGTGTGCTTGTGTGGGCCACAGGCAGCTGGTACTGGGGGATTCCGCCGCTTCTACTGGCGGTCTTTTTCCTCTGGTTCTTTCGCGATCCTCGACGGACCATCCCCTCCGGTCCAGGCTTGATCGTGTCTCCCGGCGACGGCTTAGTCACAGAAAGCGTCACTATTTCTACCCCCGGCGGTCCACGTCAGCGTATCTCCATCTTTCTAAGCGTTTTCGACGTGCATGTGAACCGGTCGCCTATCGCAGGTGTTCTGAGCGGCGTGCGCTATCAAAAAGGCCAATATCTCAATGCCATGAATCGAGCCAGCGCGGAAAGCAATGAACAAAACATCGCGACCGTCCATGGCGAGGGAATGGAAGTCACTTTCAAGCAGATAGCCGGGCTTCTGGCGCGGCGGATCGTGTTCAAGCCGCAGATGGGAGATCGCCTGGAGCGTGGGCAGCGTGTCGGTCTCATCAAATTCGGGTCCCGGGTCGACATTATTTTTCCTGCGGAGGCTCAGCCCAAGGTGAAGGTCGGAAACAGGGTCAGAGGCGGGGAGTCTGTTCTGGCTGTGATGCCGGAATCCACCCTGGCAGCGGGCGCCACAACGGCCACGACGACCGCCGGTGCCGCAGCAGGGGCCAGCCTGCGTGGCGGGGCTATCTAATGGCGTCTCACGACCCAGCTTCAGACCGCGCCAGGGCCAGGGCACGTTTTCGTCGCGGCATGTACCTGCTGCCGTCCCTGTTCACGGTTGGCAATATCGCCGCGGGGTATTTCGCCATTACCCAGACGATCGCCGCCATCGGGTCGAACGGCGATGCGCGACTTCACCTGGACTGGGCGGCTATGGCCATCCTTTTTGCGATCCCGTTCGATGCTCTTGATGGGCGGATCGCCCGCATGACAAATACCACGAGTGAATTTGGCAAGGAGCTGGATTCGCTCGCAGATGTGATCACCTTCGGGGTCGCTCCCAGTCTCCTGGCCTACATCTGGGGTTTCCATTTCCTTCCCGAATCGGTCAACCACCAGTTGCGGCAGGACCTGCTGCATGCGGGAGCGTTTATCTGCTTTCTCTATCTCATCGGGGGCGCGTCCCGGCTGGCCCGCTTCAACATCAGCCACGATGCACAGCCGCGCAATCCTGGGCGGCCGGGGCGAAAGTACTTTGTGGGCATGCCAATTCCCGCCGCCGCCGGACTGCTGGCCGCTTCGGTGCATTTCTTTGCGGCGTATCCGAATCAGGCCTGGTGGGTGGGGATCATCTGGTTGGTCATCGTCGGCATGTGCGCGTTCCTCATGGTCAGTACCTGGCGTTTCTGGTCAGGGAAAGAGATCAACTTTTCCCGCAGCCACCCGTTCCAGATTCTCCTCCTCCTGGCCATTATTCTGTTCGTGATCATTCGCTTCTCGCAGGGGGTGTTATTCGGGGCCGCTCTGCTCTACATGTTCTCCGGGATCTGGGCGCGGGCGGCGTATTCCTGGTCGCGCCGGCGGCGTCGGCGTCCCCAGATCACGACGGAGTCTCCAACCCCCGGGCCTGATGCCTTGCGCCATTCTTAACCCTCTAAAGACAAAGGGAAAATCGTGTACAAGATCGCTATTGCAGGAGCCTCCACCCTGTTGGGCAAGGAACTGAAAGACGCCATTTCGGAGTCGCCGCTTGCCGCCGCCACTTTTGTGCTGCTCGACGAGGATGATGCCCTGGGGCAGCTCGACCAGGTGGGCGATGAGATCACCTTTGTCCAGCCCATCGACCCCGACTCGTTCGAGCATGCGGATTTTACGTTCTTTTGCGGTTCGGAAGGTTTGACCTACAAGCATTGGCGCGAGGCGCTCAAGGCCGGTTCGACGGTGATCGATCTTTCCGGCGCGCTGGACCAGGAGCCCGGCGTGCTGGTGCGCGCGCCCTGGATCGGCACCGATTCCGGAACCGCGGACCTTTTCACTCCGGCGGTGGTTCCCGCGCATCCCGCGGCGCTGGCGCTGGGGCTCCTTCTGGAACGGCTGCAAGAGGCCGTACCGTTGCGTTCTGCGGCCGCGACTCTGCTGACCCCGGCCAGCGAGCTGGGCCGCGGCGCCATGGACGAGCTTCACCAGCAGACGGTCAACCTGCTCAGCTTTCAGCCCTTGCCGCGGGCCATCTATGACGCCCAGGCGGCATACAATCTCCTCTCAGGATTTGGGGAATCCGCCAAGGTGAATCTCGGCGCCCTGGAAGCGCGCGTCCGGCGCCACTATGAAGCTCTCGGCGCGGGACGCTGGCCTCTGCTCGCATTGCAGGCGATTGCCGCTCCCGTCTTTCACGGTCACGCCTTTTCAATCGCCATCGAGCTGGAGCGACCCCTCGATATCCCATTGATCGAGGACGCTTTGAGCGGCGAACATGTGGACCTCGTTTTCGAAGACACTGACTCCCCTTCGAACCTCGCGGCGACCGGCCAGAACGATGTTCTGGTCCGGCTGCGCACCGTGCAGGACGGGCGCAATCCTGCCCAGGCGTCTCGCCTGTGGCTCTGGGCGGCTTCAGACAATCTGCGCCTCTATGCGCAGAACGCGCTGGAATGTGCGCTTGAATTGCGCAAGCTGCGGCCGCAGGGGAAGGTGCAGTAAGACGGGCAAGGCTTCGGCTTACCTCTTGCCTGTCGTCTTACCCATGATAGAATGTAAGACATGAAGCCGATCGTCATACGGGTGAGCAGCAAGGGCCAGATGGTGATTCCCGCAGCCATCCGGGAAGAGCTTGGCATCCTTCCGGGTACTCGGGTTGCCGTGCACGTGGAGGGCACTCGAGTGATTCTGGAGGCCGACACTTTAGCTGCGAAGCTGCGCCGGATCGACGAGATGCAAGGATGTACCGCGGGCCACGGTTCTGGTACGGAGCTTCTGCTGGAGGACCGCCGGCGCGAACGCGAACGGGAGTTGGCCGAAGAGGGCTGGTAAGACCCATCGATGACAGTTTACGTTCTCGACTCGTCGGCGGTGATCCGATACATCGACAGTGAAGCGGGCGCCAAACGCGTGAACGCCATTCTTAAGGAGTGTGTGGATGGGAGAGCTGCGGTGTGCATCTCAGCCCTGCAATGGGGCGAGGTCGCAGGCAACATTCGCAGCCGATTCGGAGCGACCGATCAACTGCGAATCCTGAGCACGATTCTGCCCAGCGAGGTTGAGATCGCTCCGATCACCGCGGAGCGTGCCGTGCTTGCTGCCGAACTGAAGGT
>DASXGD010000363.1:0-3228 GCA_036489245.1 Occallatibacter sp.
TGCATGGCCAGACGTTGGTGCCATCCAAGGACGGAGCGAAGACCTTCAACTCCTCTGGCATGCGGGTAAAGCTACCCTCCCAGGCGGGAAACGCCTCCCGCAAAACATCGGGATGGAACTTCTGCATCGCGGACCCGGACCAGATCACGCGAAATGCCGAATTGAACGCAAGAAAGGCTTCCAGAAGGTATTGTTCACCCCAGAAGCACAAATTCGTCATGACAAATTTCCGGGGATAATCGAGGGGCGTGAAGACATCGTGAAAGTGGATGAGCACACCCGGCGCCAGTTCAGGAAGTATGTGGAGGCATTCGTACAAAACATCGCTGTCCATCGAAACCACGTGGCTGGAATCGATGAACAAAATGTCATTCGCGCGCAGGGTCCGGAACAGATCGATCGGCACTCGCTGCACCGGGCTTTCAATCAGTTCGGTGAGACCCTTCAGGCCATCCTTCAAAAAGGGAGCCGGATGAGGTTCGATGCTAATCATTTCGCCCGCATAGCCTTCGGCTCCATTCCGTTCCAGGGCGGCGGCGAGCACAAGGGTGGTATTCCCGCTGCCGATTTCGATGATCCGCCTCGGCTTGCGCTGGCGCACCAGCGAATAGGCCACCTCGGCGTCGATCCGTTCGAAGAACCCATTGTTAAAATGGAACGCGTGATCGTCGCCGTCCGCGACCTCAGGAAAGTCGCACTCGGAAGCAAACGGCAGGATCTCGTTCTGTAGCCGTTCGATCTGTGCGTCGAGACGAAAATCGAGGCCCGTACAAGGACGGCACGCGGTCCAATCCTTGCTTTGAAACGACTTCAGTTTGGGCACGGGGAAGTAAAAGTGCGAGGGCGTTACACTGACGCCTAATCCTCCCTGCACTGCCTGGAACAATGACGACAGGGTCACTCGAACCCTGGCACTGCGCATGAACTGTCCTAGCAAAGTTGCCTCGAACGAAAGCCCGCTGTATTGGGGATAAATAGCTACAGTGGGGCCTGCAGGCTCACGTACTAGACTAGATGCGGTTTAGCGCTCGTGGAGTTGTGTTCGATTTAAACCTGAATAGAAAAATCGGGGAAGAGGCCGCGTTCGCACTCCTCCCTTTCTGCTTGATTTATGGTCTGTTAAGGCACAGTGAACGGCCGAAGTCCGTCGGTCGGGAACAGCCCCGTCGGACTGGTCACCGCCGATGGTTGCGCACGGAAAAGATAGTGAATGGAGAACCCGGCCGACACCGCGGCGTAGTTCCTCGAGTTGTTGGCGCTCAGGAACCCACCGGCGAACCAATGCGGACCAATCTGATACGCCACCGTTCCGCGCAGGTTGTAGTTGGGGCCGACACTGGTGACCGCGGGAAGAGCTGCGTTATTCAAAGCCACTTCAGTCGCCTTCTGATCGGCAAGCGGGTAGAGCGGCGTGGTGTCCTGCTGAAATGCCTGAACACCAAACCCGCCCAGGATCTCATAATGCCACCTGGTCTGGTAGTGTCCGACCCAGGTAAGTGGAATGTTGGCGAGGAAGTACTCCTGGGGGCTGAAATAACCTCCCATGCCAAACGTGAAAGCCTGCTGATTGTGGGCATAGTGCATTCCGAAAAAGTTGGCGCCCACGCTGAGGTTTCCATATTCGGGCAGGGTCTTGACCCGCCAGTAGGCTCCGCCCGAGCCGTCGAACCGCGAGTTGGTTTGAACATTGACGCCTGTTAGATATTGACCGCCCACGCCAAGATAAAAACCTGATTGCGCATCGCCCCTGGAATACTGGACGTTGCCCTGATTGGCGATGACGCCTCCCCAGATGGTTCCTGGAAATCCAAGAGATGCCGAACCGGGATCGCGCAATCCTCCATAGGAAAGCTGTGTGTCTTTCACCGAGTCACGGATAAAGCTGAATGTGAAGGGCCCGTCTTCAGGGCGCCACGTGGCGCGGCCGGTCACGTTTGAAACCAGAAAGCCAAATGGCGTGTAGCCGGCCGCAAGGGCCAGGTGCGGAAACGCCAATTGAAGTTCGCCGCCAACCCCGGCGGCATTCTGCTGGGCAGGAGGCGTGGCAGGTGTGGTGGTGGACGTGGTTGCCGTGGTCGCCCCGGTGTTGGTGAGGGTTCCCAGCGGCTGCGGAATCGTCACCAGGGTTCTGCCCGAGGTGGTCAACTCTTCCACGGTGATAATGCTGGTGCCGTCCGCCTGCCCGGAATCAAGGAAGACGGGTTTCGCCACCACCGTCATGCGTGCGTTATAGCCGAAAGGCGTGGATACCTCGAAAGGGGCTTCGAGCGCGGAGAGATGATCGTAGCCGAGGTTGCCGCTGCGATAGTTAATCAATCCCACTCCGCCCATCCACGCGCTGTAGCCGCTCTCCAGAGTCTGCAACTGCATCTCGGCTTCTTCTCGCGGGGTCACCGCGCGCGTCTCACGCTGTACCTTCACCCATGGCCCGCGCAGCGGAGGCAGGCTGCGCTGCTGAAGTTCTTCGTCTGTGATCCCGCTCGTTGTGATGGAAGGATTGGCGCCGGCCGGAGACTCCGGAACGGTGACTTGGGAGGGATTCTGTTCTCCCGGTGCGGTCACCAGGGTCGGCACTGTCTCGGTGCGCGTCGCTTTATGCTTGGATTTCTTCGCTGGTTCGGTAGTCGCCGGTGCTGGAGTTGCGGGCTGCTGCCCTGTTGTGGCGGGCGGCTGTTGCACTGGCTGAGTCGCCGGCTGCTGCTTCTGCGCCGAATAGGCCCCGGTCGCTGCTTCCTGCGCCGATGGTGTGTACTGAGTCTCGCTGTACGACGTCGCCCGCGGAGTGGTCTGGCCGGAAGCAGGCGGAGGCGCGCTGGCCGGCAACGTTACGGGAGCATTGCCCAGAGCATGAATCTGCGCCGCGGACCCCTGCGTCAGCTGCCCGTCGGTCTGCTCCGCGAACTGCGCCTGCACCTGCGCGGCCTTCGTATCCATGGGTTGCGACGTGATGCGCAAAGGCGGCTGCCCGCCGGAGCCAGGAACTGCGACTGAAGATTGCGGAACCGGAACATAGGCCGGCTGCCGAGGCTGCTGTGCCGCCGGCCCGGCTGTCGAGGGCTGAGGAATTGGAATGAATACCGGTGCCGCCATGGGTTCGGCACGAGAGCCAGGGGCAGAGTCGGTCGAGGTGATGTTCTCTTCCGACGGAGGCAGATTCGTTTTCCCGGAATTGGTCTGCGGGCTCGAGGAGCCATTGCGGGCCGTTGCGGCGTTCGCGGACTTGGAGGT
>DASXGD010000385.1:0-5082 GCA_036489245.1 Occallatibacter sp.
GGCGCCGCTGCCGGCGTTGCGCTGGGCTCGGCCGTCTCGGCCGGCTTCTCGGGAGCAGGATTCGGAGCCGTATAGACCAGCGGCTCGTTCAACGGCTGATTCGGTTTGGCCGCCGCTTCCGCACTCGGCTGCGGCGCGGGAACAGGCTTGGCCAGCGGCGCCAGTCCCGCGCTTTGCGCCAGCGGAAAATCATTGCTTCCCGGCCGCGGCTCAGGCGGGCACCCGCAGGGCTCCTTCTCCTGGTCCACCACCGCACTGAGGCTGCCGTGCTGGAACATGACCCGTTGCCCCGGCTGCACGCGGTAAGCCCCGCCGTCGAATACGCTCGAGACCACGACATACGGCGCGTCGGCTCCGGGATTGTCGACGCAGGTATCGCCGTGCGGGGCCAGTCGCACTTTCACCTCGGCCGCACCGGGTCCGCCAATCAGGATGCGGAAATCGGGGGTGAGCACAATATCCGAATTGCGCCCGGTGGCAAAGCTCGCCTCGACCGCGCCATGGTCAAGGGCCATCATCAGCCCCGGCGCATCCTCCGCCGGCACCGTTGAATCGCTTGCCAGATGCACGCTCGTCGACGCACACACGCGCAGTACGCCGCGCCGTGGCAGCACCACTTCGGTGGTCTTGGTCCCTGCGGTGACTGTGCCGCTGGTAGCGATAATCGCCTTTCCGTCGGCCACGCGCAGGGCCCCGGTGACGGTTCCCGTTGCGTCGATTGGAACAATCGCGATCGGCGCGGCTGCGGCGAGGCTCCCGGCGGGGTTGGCCGCATCCACCGCGGGGCCGGGCGAAGCTGTGGGTGCTCCCGCTCCCAGATCCGGGACCTGGGAGCGGACCAAGACAGGCGCTGCGATCCCGAAGATGAATAACCACGCCGCCGCGCATCTGAACGCGCTCCGCCGGTTCCCCTCGAAATTTCGGAATGGAAAGAAAGCGAAACCCACAAGTCTGCCGATCATCAGGGAAAACTACATCGCCATAAAATTGCGGATCATCTCGCGGCCGCCTTCGGTCAGCACGCTTTCAGGGTGAAACTGGACCCCCTCGACAGGCAGAGTTTTGTGCCGAAGTCCCATGATGACCGAGCCGCCATCCTTTTCCGGCGTTCGCGCCGTTATCGCCAGATCGCCGGGCAGCGAAGTCTCTTCCACAATCAGCGAGTGATAGCGCGTACAAGTCAGCGGTGTCGAGAGCCCTGCAAATACACCCTTGCCGTCATGGTTCACCGAGCTGGTTTTCCCATGCATCAGGTGTTCGGCCCGGATCACTTTACCTCCGAACGCCTCGCCGATGGCCTGGTGCCCCAGGCAAACACCCAGGATCGGCACTTTCCCCGCCATCTGCCGGATCAGAGGAACGAGGATCCCGGCCTCCCCAGGCGTACACGGCCCCGGCGACAGCAGAATCCGCTCCGGCTTCATCGCCTCGACTTCGTCCACCGTGACTTCATCGTTGCGGCGTACTTCGATGTCCGCTCCCAGTTCCCCGAGGTACTGGACAAGGTTGTAGGTGAACGAGTCGTAGTTGTCGAGCACGAAGACCATGGTGACCTTCAGTGTAGCGCAGCCCTACCTGCAAGGTCTCAGCCCACCCGCGCGAGCCTATTCATCTCGCTGTTCGTGATCGTTGTCGCGGTGTTCCCTTGGCCGGCACTCGTGTCCATCGTAATGGTCATCTTTGTCTTAGTCGCAGTCGCGCTTGCCGTGGTCGTCTTTGTCATGGTGATGAAGATGCCGCTCATCACAGCCCGTCGGGGACACTGGCGGTAAGAGCGTAGGTGGTTCCGTCCGACAGCGTGACCGTACCCGTCTGAGTCCCCAACGCGGTGGCCTTGAACTGAAGGAGGAGGCCGAGAGCCCCGTTCGAAGGCGCGCCTGAACTCGACGGAGCAAAGGTGATCCCGTCGATCGAGCCATAGGTGTAGGGCGCCTGCAACGCCATGGCAAAGGGCCCCGTAACCGAACCGGTTAACGGTCCTGCTGTCTGTAGCCACACAACCACGACCGATGTCTCGCCCATGGGAACGCTTCCGAAGTCCACTGGGATTCCGGCGTCCAGGGGGACGACCATCGGGAGCGCGCCATTGGCTGCGATGGTCAGGTCGCCGGTCCTCGGGCCGGAGGCGGTGGGACGAAAGGCCACGGAAACAGCGCATCGGCTTTTTTCGGTCTCACCCGCCGGCAGCTGGCCCGAGCACGAGGTTCCGGTCACGACAAAATCGCCGTGCGTCACGGCGCTAACCCCGGTCAGCGGCACGTCGCCGCCATTCGAGATGGGGATCTCAATAGCCGGACTCACTTGGCCGATCGGAACCTGAAGGCCCCGGAATGAGTAATTGCCCCTTTCGGTTCGAAGAGCAGGGCCATGGACCTGAGGCGGTTTCTTTTTGCCGTTGAGAGTCGCTGGAGTCTGTCCAACGGCAGCTACAAACGTGAGACACACGATGGCCGTCAAGCCAACACCTTTAAAACTTTTGCAATTGGAATTCATTGGTCCTCCCAGAAGACTTACTGGGTTGGGGGCAGTTGGCGAGAAGCGGATTCAAGCCAGTCGCCCTTTTCGGACCTCCTGGAAAACTATGGGGGATGCCCAAAAGCAGCACGGTTCCGCAGCTCCGAATGGCACTAAAGTCATGGGACCTGAAGTCACAATTGAGAGCCCGGCGCAATCAACGGCTTGACAGCACATGCAGATCGAACGAATATAGGTCGTATACGACGCATCGTACACGACGGAGATCGATTCCATGACTTTCAATGTCAATTCCGCGATCGCATATACCTGGGGAGCCCTCGGCCTGGTCTGGCTCATCGGCCTCGCCTTTACCAAGCGCACCGTCCGTTCGCAGAGCTACGGCACCCGCGCCTTCCCCCTCGCCCTGGTTCTTTTTGGATTTGCTCTCGTGGGCAGCCATTCCTTTCGCCGGGGGTGGCTTGGCCTGCGCTTTCTGCCCGATTCTCCCCCGTGGGCGGTCACCGGCCTGGCCCTCACCGTGGTCGGCTGTCTGTTCGCCATCTGGGCGCGCCTCATCCTGGGAGCCAACTGGAGCGGGCGGGCCACAGTCAAAGCCGCCCATGAACTGATCGTCTCCGGACCCTACGCGCTGGCCCGCCACCCCATTTACACCGGCCTGTTGCTGGCGGCCGCCGGAACCGCCCTGGTGCAAGGGGAATGGCGCTGCATTCTCGGGGTCGCGCTCATCGCGCTGGCCTTTGCCGTCAAAATCGGCCAGGAGGAGAGACTCATGCGGCTGACCTTTCCCCAGGCTTATGCCCGGTACCGCCAAAAGGTGAAGGCGCTCATCCCCGGCGTGTTCTGACTCCCGGCCTGTGTGATCGGACCCGTGCACTTCCAGAAAGCCACATGACTGAATCGTTCCCACCCGCCGACATAGCCGCCCAGGCCCGCCGCCTCGAACGAGACCTGGGCGGTATTCGCCGCGCTCTGCGCAAGCCCCTCGAGGCCGAAGTGGCCCGGGGCGAATTGACCGTGCCCCAGGCCGCCGTGATGCAGGTAGTCGTAGCGCACCAGGGCATCAGCCTCAAAGACCTCAGCCGCGAAGTCAGCCTGGCGCATTCGACCGTCAGCGGCATCGCCGACCGGCTGGTGAAACGGGGAATGCTTGAGCGGCGGCCCGATCCGGTCGATGGCCGGGTCAGCCGTATCTATCCCACCCGGGTGGTGACGGCATTCGTGCGCGACCGCATCCCGGAGCTCACCGCCGGGCCCCTGGCGAATGCCCTTTCCCGTGCCAGCGAGGAAGAGCGTGCGGCTATCGAGCGCGCTTTCCGCCATCTCCGCGAACTGCTCGAACAGGCTTGATTGCTCCTGGATTCGCTTGCGGTTGGTCCCCCAGACCTCCGGTTTGCATCTCCCCGACCGCATCTGCAAAACTGGCCTTCCATGGTGCTTCACTTTCTCATTCGCGGGCGCGTCCAGGGGGTGGGATTCCGCTGGTTTGTGCATCGCGAAGCCAGCGAACTCGACCTGCGCGGCTGGGTGCGCAACACCGAAAGCGGTGACGTGGAAGTGGTGGCCTCGGGCCGCGTCGAAGATTTGGCCGAACTCCGCTCCAGCCTGCGGCGCGGCCCGCGCGGCTGCCGCGTCGACCAGCTCATCGAGCATTACCTCGATGAGAGCGAATCCGCCCATCTCGACTCCTTTCGTATCGAAGGCGCCTGGTGAAGAGACAGGGAATAATCGGTAGGGAATAGGGAACAGGGAACAGGGAACAAGGAGTACACATATAGCAAGCCTGGTGGGTAGCGCCTCGGAGGTAGGCGGTCAAATCGCGCGTCCCTACTGCAATCCCGTTGGTACTTGAATCCGCGAAAGCCTGTTCCCTACTCCCTGTTCCCTGTTCCCTATACTCCCTGTTCCCTGTTCCCTACTCCCTGTTCCCTGTTCCCTGTCTTCTATAATCGATAAGGAAGCCGAACCGCAGTCCCACCCGTTCTGTTCCCATTTCAATCGATCCACATCCCAGGAGCGCCCGGAACCATGCCTGAAGCAGCCAAGCCCGTCAACGTGGAAGCACTCAAAGCGCTCGTCCGCACCGTTCCGGATTTTCCCAAGCCAGGGATCCTCTTCTACGACATCACCACACTTCTGAAGGACAAGACCGGGTTCGCGCAGCTCATTGACGCACTGGCGGCCCACTACATTGCGCGCAAGATCGACCTCGTGCTTGGCATCGAGGCACGCGGATTCATCTTCGGTCCTGCCCTCGCCTACCGCTTGAATGCCGGCTTTGTTCCCGTCCGCAAGCCGCGCAAGCTGCCCGCCCCCGTGGCCCGTGTGACGTACGATCTCGAATATGGTTCCGACGCCCTCGAAATCCATCTCGACGCCATTGCCCCGGGACAGCGAGTTGTGCTGGTCGACGATCTGCTCGCCACCGGCGGCACCATGGAAGCCACCGTCAAGCTGGTGAAGCAGCTGGGAGGCGAGATCGCCGGACTGGCTTTTGCCGTCGAACTCGACTTCCTCAAGGGCCGCGACCGCTTCACCGAGTACGACGTCTTCAGCCTGCTCCACTACGACGAATAGGAGAAAAGCAGGGAATAGGGAACAGGGAAT
>DASXGD010000405.1:0-1599 GCA_036489245.1 Occallatibacter sp.
GCCATAGGTCGCTTTCCCTGATCCGGCCGGAGAATTCCCTGAACGCCTGATTTTTTCCCTGTTAGGCAACAAAAAATTCCCTGTTCGGATGCGTAGGGAATTGACCTGTAAATCATTGATGAAGCTCCTTTTTTTCTGCCTTAAGGCGACCGCCAAGCCCGAAATTCGATGAAATTCCCTGTAAACTCCCTGCTAGCAGGGAATTTGGCGCCAAGAGAACAGATTCGGCAAACCAGCGACCCCCCTTTTTTATAGACTCTAAGAATTCATCAGACCTGCGATGAAACTGCCTTTAGAGACGAGTTCGCACCTGACTCCCCCCTCCAGCGGCGAGTCAGGGGCGAACTCGGTAATCGGCTCCACTTAGGAACCCGTCACCTCACCTGGAAACTATCACCCGTCCTACTATGAACGGTTTGATGCGACGAAATTTTACATGCCATCGCGATGACACCGGCCAGGGCTGCAGCAACCCAGAGATGTCGACTCCGCCGTCGTCCCCGGTTGGGTCCCCGGGACGCGGCGAAGGTTTGATGCAGTGATGGCGCTTGGGGACCGGATAGACCCGCCGGTAGGTGTCGAAAAAGCCGACCACCCGCTCGGGCTGCATGGGGGAGAGCCAAGCCGCGCAACGGGCCCGGATGTTCTCAGGCTGCGCCCCTCGTCCTCTTGCTGCCGATGGGATCTGCCAGAACATGGTTGATCTGATCCTTCAGGGCGAGCGAGGCGCGGAAGACGAGAACGCGGCGCGGGCTGATCGGCACTTCCTGGCCGGTTTTGGGATTGCGGCCGACACGCTGTCCCTTCTGCCGGACCGCAAAGCTCCCGAACGAGGAGATCTTCACCATTTCTCCACGCTCGATGGCACCCGAAATCTCGGCGATCACCGATTCGACGAGCTCGGCCGACTCGTTGCGCGATAAGCTGACCTCTTGATAAACCGCTTCGCTGAGCCTGGCGCGAGTAATGGTCTCTCCAGCCATGCAGTCCTCCCATTCTTTTGTGGAAGGTTAAACCCGCGCAAAAATAACGTCAAATTCCAAAGCTTTGACTTGCCCCGGTCATTACCAACGCACCAGGCTGGCTCCCCAGCTGAGCCCGCCGCCGAGCGCCTCCATGCTCGGCATCGAAACCCGGCCCGGCGTCTCGGTTACGGCGGCGGATTCGGAGGGCGCGACCCAATCGCGACTGCTGCGTGGAAGCCGGTGCAGGTGCAGGGATGAACTGGCCGCTGTACACGAAGGCGCCCGCTGCCGCGGCAGATTACGAGGCGGCCCTGGCGCGGCATTTCGGAGCCACCGCTGACGAGGCCCGCGAAGCTGCGGATCGTTTTCGACCCCTGTGCCCTGGTCGAGCAGCGGCCGGTCCTGGTACGGCGATGGTTGCACGGAGACATCTTTGCGCTGCCCAAGCACGATTTCAAGCCGCGACACCGGTGCCACCAGCGTTTCCTTCAGGAAACCGAAGTGGCGGTCCCAGATAATCCCGATGCCGCTGAAGACGGCCGCGAACAGGATGCCCATCGTGACGATGCCCGGCGTCAGGAACTGCACGTAGTCACCGCGGCCGGCGCGGGCGAAGGTGGGCCCGAGCCCAAAA
>DASXGD010000426.1:0-2946 GCA_036489245.1 Occallatibacter sp.
CTTGCGTGCGAAAGGACTCCAGCCATCCCCACCAGTGGATCGGGTTCGGCTTATTCGCCGGGTTACGTTTGATTTGACCGGCCTTCCTCCTACTCCCGCGGAGGTCGAAGCCTTTCTCCGCGACCGCTGCTCGCATCGCCCCAGGTAGAAGCTAGACATTAGTACCTGTACATTCAGATTCTGACGATTTCCGGCAGGAAGTCGAGGTTACGGAACGAGGCCGAGTGCGAGTTGAGGGATGATGACGAGTTCGCGGAGCTTGAGTGCGGTGGTGACGACGTCTTTGCCGAAAGCGGTGACGTAGTACTTGTAAGTCCGTCCGATCTTTTTCACGAGACCGTGAGTGCGCAGCCGTTTCAGAAGGCGTGAAACTTGGCCGCTGTTGAGGTCCGGCAGATAGCGGCGCAGCGTCTTGTTTTGTAGTCCGTTGATATTGAACTCGCCGCCAATGATGGAGCAGAGCAGTGTTTCATCAGCGGGGTCGAACAGATTGAACCCGGCGTAGCGGCGTCCTTGCTGTTGGACCGCTTGAGAGAGTTTGTCGAGCTTGTTCCTGCCGGCACGGGGATCTTGTATGGCCGAGAGGAACTCCAGATAGCGGCGGTTGGCGGCTTCCAGCAGTTCGCGCAACGCGGGCAGACTGTAGATGGTTTTCTGCATGGATGCCCATTTGGTTTCCTTCGAGCCGTCGCGGTGTTCTACCTCGCGGTAGTGCTTGAAAAAGGTCAGATCGTTGACTGTGGTCTCGATCCGCAGAATGAGGCCGAACTTGTCGTAGAGTTTGATCGAAACCGGCCCCATGGTATGTTTGATCCGCATTCCTTCGATGCGGATGTTGAAACGGTTCCCCATTTCGCCTTCAAACTGTGTGCTGAGCTTGCGTCCGAGGAAAGTGGCAACGTTGTCAGGCTTGACCGTGTGAATCGCCGTGCGCGCCAGATTGTCATAGATGGCCTGCAGGTCGGCCTGTTTGCGGAAGACGACATCGGTGGCGTATTCGCACTGATCCACGCTCCAGTGGTATCCGACGGCGAAGTCGTGATAGATCGGGCAGCATCGTCGGGCGAACTCGTCCAGCCTGGCGTGCATCCGTTTCGCTTCCCATTCGTTGGAGATACGCTGCGCCTGTTGCCAATCAGCGATGTGAGAGAAGGCGTTGTCGGCCATGCGATAATCAATGCCCGCTTTGCGCAGTTGGCCTGCCAGCCAGTGGTGGCCGTTGAAGCAGATCTGTAAACGACAGGGCAGCCACGTTGGAACCCGCACATGGCACAAGCCCAGTTCCTCGTCCATGAAATAGAAGTAATAATGCAGGCACTTGCCATCATCCGGAACCAGATATGTCTTGCCTGTCTGCTTGTTGTGCCATGGCTTGTACGTCGAGCACGGCTCCATGGCGGAGAAAATGCACACCAGCCCGGCGTGCTCGCCCCGCCGGGCCAGAATCTCTTTTACCCGGTCTTCCTTCCGGAAATTCCGTTTGCGGATGAACTCGATCTCGATACCGGCTGCAGCCGCCATCTGCTCCGCGTTCTCGCGAATGCGGTTGCGGAACGGTTCGGCGAACTTCGGATAATCGAAAATCCGAATCTTTCGCTCGAACAGAAGCGAAGTCATGCCTGCCGCAAAACAGATCTTCGGCAACGTGCCGAAAATCAACATCCGATCCCAGCAGCTCAACACCCCAGCTATCTCCGCAGTGTGCCGATCCGTCAGTAGCTCGATGCCCACTCCGGTATCATAACCGGACCTGTTTGGTTCCGGCTACGCCGGGTTAGGATATTGCAGGGTTAATTGCTGTGCATATATGTTCAGCCGTTCCTGCGCTTGAACGATGGTAAGGCCGGGCCGTAACCGCCCCATGGCTCCCGGAATTATTCTTAGAGATCTCTGCGCGGGCACGGGCCACGGAGGCCCACTAAATCCCGCGGCCGTCCACACATCTACGTCACCGGCGAGCGACCGGCCGGGGTGCCTGAAGTCCGGCAGCATCACGCCAATGACGGTGTAGAGGTCGCCATCGATGCGGATTTGCTTTCCAGGAGCCTTCGGATCACCGCCGAACGTACGCCGCCAGAACCCGTCGCTGAGCACGACGCCTTCAACAAATCCCGGCTGCTCGTCGTTCGCGGTGTAGATACGGCCCAGCTCGGGCCGGGCCGCCAGCATGGTGAAATAATTAGTGCTCGTCGCGAGAAGTTCGATGCGCTGCGGTTTTTCGCCCCCTGTGAGATTCCCATCGGAGGGATATATAGCGGAAATGTCCTCGAAAACACCGGATCTGTCGCGCAGGTCCCATAGCTCCGGCGCCGAAATTCCAACGTCGCGGCTGTTCGAGCCGCGCAAGTCGTCGTAGATACGAACGAGCCGCTCGGGATGAGGAAACGGCAACGGGCTCAGCAGGACTGCCCGCACCACGGTAAACACCGCCACGTTCGCCCCGATTCCGAGCGCCAAGGTCAGTATCGCCGCTGCCGCGAATCCGGAACTTTGGCGCAACCTGCGGGCCGCATAGCGAAAATCGTTTCTTACATTCTCCAGCCAGCCTGAAGGGCCCATAGCTGATCTCCTCGATATCCCGTGCCTAGTGGCTACACGGAAATGCTAGCGCGCCCGCATCGAAGGAGTACAGATACAGAAACGAGATTTTTCGAGGGGTACAGTTACGGCCCTTCCGGGGTGGGATCAACCCTGCGCTTGCCTCTCGCAAAGGCGGCCTAAGGTCTGCAGCGCTCGATCGTGATTCTTCGTCCAGACGTGTCCGCAATTAATGCGAATGTAGTTCTTGTATCGCCCCGTCGCGGAAAAGAGGGCTCCCGGCGAGATGCTGATGCGCTCCGTCAATGCGGCCCGATGCAGTTTAAGAGAATCGATTTTCGGGGACAGTTCAATCCACAACATGTGACCGCCCGCAGGCCGGCTGATGCGTGTGCCCGCAGGAAAATA
>DASXGD010000447.1:0-6970 GCA_036489245.1 Occallatibacter sp.
ATCCAGTTTTGGCGGGCATCGGTTTGAGCTCGATCGCGAAGCCCCCGGACACGGGTGATGATGTTCTTCAGATCGGGATACTGCGGGTAGACGGTACGGACGGTGTCCCACTTGGCCAGCGCGCGGTCGTAATGGCGCGACTCCTCCAGTTGCCTCGCCTCAGCGCCAATCTCGGCGATGACCTGGCGCAGATTGCCGACGTTGTGCAGCTGTTCTTTCAATCGGCTGTCCTGGGGACTCGTCTGCAGGGCCTCTTTCAGGATCTTCATGCGCCGGTCCAAATCCGCCTCTTGTTCGGCGCGCGTAAGAGCGTCCTGCACAGCATCCGCCTGTTCCGACCGGGTCCGGGTCAGCAGTTCCCGGATTTCCGGGTCGTCGCCAACCTCTCTGGCCAGCCGTTCCAGGGTATGAATTGCATCGTGGATGGCATGATTGTCCAGGGACCGTCTGGCTTGCCACAGGCCCTCGGCCCTTGTCCGTTCCGATCGCTCCCGCTGCAGGTTTTCACTCACGAGGGCAAGCAGAGAATCCAGCCGCGGCTCGGGGCCAATCTGGGCGATGGCGTTTTCGAGCCGTTCGTGGAGCTCCTCGTGGCGGCCCGCCTGGAGCAGCATGCGCGCCATCGTCAACTGCTCATCGATGAACCGCTTGCGCTCTTCAATCTGCCGCTGCCGGTCGGCGAGAGTCTTGAGCTTGAGCAGGTTTCGATCTTCCGGAAACCGGGCCAGGCCTTGGTCCGCTTTGTTGCAGGCGGTGCCATAGTCGTCGTTGTTCAGGGCGTCTTCGACCTCGTGGACCAGGGCTTCGACTTCCCGGCGCCGGTTTTCTTGTTCACGGCCGGCGACCGCCGATTCCACCAGCGTGTGCAATTGGGGCGCCGCTGGATCGAGCCCTTCCGCCTGTTTCAGAATGTCCAGAGCCGCCGTGAATTTCCGCGACGAGATCTGCTGGCGCGCCTCCTGCAGGTAGCCTTCCATCTGCTGCTGCCGGACACGTTCCTCGATATCCCGCGAGATGGTGCGGTAGAGCGTCTTGGCCTGGGTGTCGTTGGGAGCCACTGCCAATGCTGCCTCCGCCGCGTCCTTCGCGACGTCCAGTTTGCCTTCTGCCTGGGCTGCTTCGGCGACCCTCAGAGCCTTATGGAGCTTTTCGGCGCGCACGGCCGCCGACCGGACGTCCTCGCGAAACTGCTGCAGGTCGGCGTTGGCCCGATCCAGGGCCAGCGCCCGGTCTACCTGCTCCAGCGCCTTGTCGAACAGTTCGTCCGCCAGTGCCTCTTCGGCAAACTGGCGAAGCTCGCAAACCTGTTTTTTGATTTCATCCCGCTGGATCCGCTGCTGTACGTCGCGGAGCAGCCGGTTGGCGTGGGTGTGCTGCTGGTTCATCTTCAACACCCGCAGCAGCGAACCCTGCGCCTTGTAAACCTCTCCATGTTCCAGAAAGGCGGCGACGTCGTGCATCTCCCGGCCGATCAGTTCCTCTTTCAATTGCCCCTGCAACTGCGCCAGGTCCAGGGCAAACTCGTCGGCCGAACTGTACCGTTCGTCGGGATTCTTCGCCAGTGACCGAAGCAGGATCTGCTCCATCTCGGCAGGGTAAGCCGAGAGAAAATTGGCCAGCGGCAAGGGCGGCTCGTGCACGATTTTCAACATCGTGGTCGCGGTATTTTCGGCCTCAAACGGCATATGGTCCGTAAACAACTGGTACAGGACCACGCCCGTGGAAAAAATGTCGGCCCGCGCGTCGATCAACTGCGACTTGAACTGCTCCGGAGCCATGTATCGCAGAGTGCCCAGAACCTGCCCCGTGCGCGTCATGTTCTGATTGCGAACGTAGGCGATGCCAAAATCGAAGATCTTGACCCCGCCTTCCTTGCACAACATGATGTTGGCCGGCTTGATGTCGCGGTGAATCACGCCCCGCCGGTGGGCATAACTCAGCCCATGGCAGACCTGGATGACCACCGTGATCTTCTCCAGAAGACTCAGCTGCCGGCGGTTCGAGAGCACCGCGTCCAGGCCCTCGCCCTCCAGATACTCCATCACCAGGTAGGGATTCCCGTTATAGTCGCCCAAGTCAAACACAGTCACGATGTTGGGGTGCTGGAGGCTTCCCAGCGACTGGGCCTCGCGAAAAAAACGCTTCAGCATGTCCGGATCTTCGGCGAAGGCGCCGGTGATCATTTTGATCGCCACGCGGCGGTCGAGGTGGGGATCCGTCGCCTGGTAGACGACCCCCATGCCTCCGCGCCCGATGATGCGGGTGACATCGTATTTCCCGATTTTGCCAGGTACTAGGGTCGCCATGCGGATGGAACCTGAATTGGTTAGAGCTGGTCTCGGTAAGCTGGGAGGCCTGAAAGCCGTCCGCGAACTGAAGCACAGCGATTGGAAACCATCCGAGCGCTATGGTTTATGAAGGCCATATCCACCGGGGGTGCGGCTAATTATGCTACGAACGCAGATCCAGTCGCAACAACAAGTTGGACCCGTTTCGTGATCCTTCTCATGTCCCGTTTGCGGCAGAGCAAACGTGGTTGGACGGACCTCCGCCAAGGGCGATTGTTTGCCTGTGCCGCGCCGTCTCCTGGACAGTTCCTGGACAGTTTCAACCCCCTCGCACCCGCGAAGATTGATGGTGAGCAAAGGGCGTGGATTTCCGGGAATCCCGGAGTGAGCACGGGTCTAACCCATTGATTTCATGGTGGGCGCTGCAGGATTCGAACCTGCGACTTCCACCGTGTGAAGATGGCACTCTACCGCTGAGTTAAGCGCCCGCTGGGAGGGTTGGCGCAGATTGCGCCGGGAGGGGCATCCCGTAGGATAGAGTAACACCAGCAGGGCGTTGCGGCCAAACCAGACGAGAGGATGCTTCCGCCGGGCTGGCCCCATCCCGCGCACGAACTTCATGGTCTTTCGAGCCCGACCTTTTCGTCCGCCAGGCGAGCCCTCCAGCACCGGAGAGAGCGCACTCAACCGCCTGCCTGGCTCGGAACTTGCCTCTAAGAATGGTATGCATTTACCGCGAGAAGGCGGAGAGAATTCCGGCCTGGAAAGCAATCGGAAGGAAACCTCGGCCGGAAAGGCGCCGGGGGGAAGCTCAGAAGCCGGTCCAGCTCGCAGCCGGGGCGATTTATCTCCAGCGGAGAGTGCTGATTCCGCGTCAGAAAACGCCTCAAAACCGCAACCTTCCGACCACGACAGTGTTCCAGAAGATATGGCGACGCTCGTCCTGGACAAGGCGGCCCTGGGCGCAGGCCCGGTCGCACCGCCCGACGCTGAAACGGAACGATTGGCGGTGGAACGGCATTTTGCCGCGGCCGATCCGGCCAGCGATGCCGCCATCATGCTCCGCGTAGCTGCGGGCGACGAATCGGGATTCAATTATCTGGTGGAAAAGTACCACCGGGCCATGGTTCACTTTTTGTTCAGAATGGTGCGCACCCAGGCCGTGGCAGAAGAGCTGGCGCAGGAAGTGTTCCTGCGCGTTTACCGGTCGCGGGAAAGCTACCGTGCGGAGGCCAAGTTCACCACCTGGCTCTACCGTATCGCCACTAACCTGGCGGTAAACCATGCGCGCGATACCAAGCACGAGCGCGCCGCCCAGAACGTCTACCTGGATGTGCCGGACCCGGAAACGGGAACGACGCCGGAAGTGGCGGACGATGAACCTACGGTGGAGCAGCGTTTGCTCCGCGACGAACGGATGGCGGCCATCCGCAAGCACGTCATGGCGCTTCCCGAGCGGCAGCGGATGGCAGTGCTGATGCACAAGTATCAGGGTCTGGATTACCGCCAGATCGGCGAGGTGCTGAAACTGAGCGAGTCGGCGACCAAGTCGCTCTTGTTCCGCGCCTACCAGACACTGCGCGACAAGTTGAAAGAATTCGTCTAACGGGGTGAGTTGAAATAAGCCGGGCACACCGGCGGGAATTGGGGTGGAAGCGATGGAAACGAAAAAGAACACGTGCACGGGAATGGATCAGAAGCTTGCGGACCTGCTGCTCGATCCGGCCGCGGCGCCTGAAAACGTAACAACTCATGTTGCCGGGTGTGAGGACTGCCATCGACAGCTTGAGGAGTTGCGCGCGACCATGGCTCTGCTCGACGCCTGGGAGGCTCCGGCGCCGAATCCCTATTTCATGACCCGCTTTGAGGCGCGGCTGCGCGAGGAACGCAAAGCTGCGCCGGCGGGGTGGCTGGAACGCATGAGGGCCAGGATTCTGTACGGTCCGCAGACCCATGCGCGCCCGCTGGCAGCCATGGCGCTGACCATCATGCTGATCCTGGGCGGCGGCGCTTACCTCGGAGTCAGCAACTGGGAGCAACAGAGTGCGCCTTCGCATGAGGCGGCGGTCGTAGGCGATTTGCAGACGCTAGACAGTAATGCGCAACTGCTGGATCAGCTGGAGTCGATCTCCGGCACCAACACCACGGATCCGTCGGATGACGATTTGAACACGAACTGATGAGTGCCGCGGGGCTCCATGTGAGACGCGGGAGCATCGGGATTTTGAAACACAAGGTCGGGGAAAACATGAAGGGCACACCCAGGGCGGAGAGATGGCGCCGTGCAGCATTGGCTGCCACGCTGGGAGCCCTGTCGCTGATGGCGGTGCACGTCCGCGGCCAGCACAGTTCTCCTCATGCCCCTCCACCGCCTCCGCATCCGCCGGCCCAGTCCCATGCCGCGCCGCCCCACCAGCAGGCACCGCATCCGCAGAACCAGGGGCATTCGAACGCGCAGCCCCAGGTGCGTTCCTACACGCTTCCTCAGGGCCATTCCTACGCCCAACCTCAGCCCCAAACCCGGCCAGTTCTGCCACCGAACTCTCAGGGAACCGCGCACCCCGTCTATCCCGGGCCTCCTTACCTGGGGCCGGGGACGCCGCGACCCGCTTATCCCGGCTATCCGGCTCCCAGCTACGCGCCTCCCGGACACCTGGCGAACTGGCTCGACCAACATCGCAACGTGCCCGTCCAGGAGCAGGAGAAGATGCTGCGCAGCGATCCGAGCTTCAACCACCTGCCCCAGGGCACGCAGCAACGGCTGGTGCGGCAGTTGAATGACGTAAACAAGATGCCGGACCAGCAGCGCGAGCGTCGCCTGGCCCGAGCGGAAAACCTGGAGCGTCTGCCGGCCGAACAGCGCATGCAGGTGAATCGTTCCGCACGGGAGTGGACCACCCTGCCTGCGGAGCGTCAGACCATGATGAAGAACGCGTTCCGCGACCTGCGATCTGTCCCGCCCGATCAGCGCCCCATTGTGCTGAACTCGAGCCGCTACCAGGGCCAGTTCACGCCGCAGGAGCGCGGCATCCTCTCCGACCTTCTGAGGGTAGAGCCTTACGAGCCGCCGAAGCCGTAGAAGGGTAGCGTCGAGTCTCCTGGCTTCCAGCCGCTAGTTTGGTGGTTTCCCCGAAATTCGTTTCAAAAACTGCGCCCCGAACCGCAGGTCCTTCGACTGCGTTGGGCGCGCTTAGGCGCGCCCAACTTCGCTCAGGATGACAGCCTTAGTTAGCTCACCGGAGGGCGACAATCTCCACCGTACCGACGCGCCGCTCGATATTGACGCCGACGGTTTCAGCGTAGCGCTCGAAGGAGAGGTCGACAAAAGCGCTTCCCACGCGCAGGTTCCGGATATGCACCTCTTCGAGCGATTCCGGCAAAGCCGAATGGTGCAGATAGACGCGCGACTCCTGGGCGCGCACCTCGAGCCCCAGGCATGCCTGCAACACCATGAAAACCGAACCCGCTGCCCAAGCCTGGGGCGAGCAGGCCACGGGATAAAGCGTGGGTCCCTTGCCCTTGCGCCGGCCAAAACCGCAGATCAGTTCGGGCAGCCGATGCTGGATCACGCTCTCCGAGAGGTCGAGCATTCCCGACATCACGCGCAGCGCCAGGCCCTTGTCAACGGACCGCAGCGCCCCGTACGCAATCAGGGCATTGTCGTGAGGCCACACAGAGCCGTTGTGATAGGACATCGGGTTATAGCGCTTTTCGCCCGTAACGATGGTGCGAATGCCCCATCCGGAAAAGAAGGCAGGGGACATCAGGGCATCGCTCACGCTGCGATGTTGCGCCTCGGAGGCGATCCCGGAAAAGAGACAATGACCGGCGTTGGAGCTGCGCACCCGGCAGGGCCGCTTCTCGCCATCGAGGGCCAGCGCAAAGATGGAAAGTTCGTCCGACCAGAATGCCGACGAGAATTTTGCGCGTAATTCAGCCGCCTGCGTTTTCAGTTCTTCCGCGAGTTGCGCGTGGCCTAGCTCTTTGGCCACGACTGCAATTCCGTTCTTGGCGGCATAAACATAGGACTGCACTTCGCACAGCGCGATCGGTCCGACGGCTAATTTGCCGTCACTCGAGAAAACGGAGTCGTTGGAGTCTTTCCATCCCTGCTGCACCAGTCCGTGTTCGGTGCGCCGCGCGTATTCGACAAAGCCATCGCCGTCGCGATCGCCGTACGTATCGATCCAATTCAGCGCCGCCAGGATATTCGGCCACAGTCCACGCAGAAACTCGAGATCCGCAGTCCGCTCGTAATAGGCTGCGGCGAGCAACACAAACAGGGGCGTGGCATCGACGGTTCCGTAATACCGGCCAAATGGCACTTCGCGCAACTCCGCCATTTCGCCTTTACGCATTTCGTGCAAAATCTTGCCCGGTTCGGCGTCGCGTTCGAGGTCGATGCTGGTGGCCTGCGTGGCTGCCAGGTAGGAAAGCACGCCTCGCGCCACGCCCGGAGCGACCCACAGCAGCTCGAGCGCAGTGATAATGCCATCGCGTCCGAAGACGGTGCTGAACCAGGGAACGCCGGCATAGGGATACGGACCGAAGGGCGTGCGCGCCATCATCATCATCAGGTCCGCGTGCGAGCGGCGCAGCCAGTAATTGAACTGTTCGTTCGAGGTCCGGATATCAACCTCGGCCAGCGGGCCGCTACTGCGCTGCTGGGTCATGCGCTGCAG
>DASXGD010000500.1:0-9140 GCA_036489245.1 Occallatibacter sp.
AGAAATCCATAAATCAGGCCGGATGCAAAGCTGTCCCCGCCTCCGACCCGATCGAGAATGTCGATATCGTGCTGCGGCACGTGGACAATCTGGCCCTGGTAGAGAGCGATAGCGCCCCATGCGTTGCGGCTAGCGGTGTGGGCGGTGCGCAGCGTGCTGGCGACCAACTTCAGATTCGGATAAGCTGCAGCCACCTCTCGCAGCATCTCCTCGTATCCGGCTATGGGTAGTTCGCCAAAATCCTCGGTCACGCCCTTCACGTGTACTCCAAGCATCGCTGAGAAGTCTTCTTCATTGCCGAGCAGCAGGTCGACCTTGCGCGCCAGTTCGCGGTTCACTTTCTGCGCCTTGGCTTTGCCGCCAATGGACTTCCACAGCGAGTCGCGGAAGTTCAGGTCGTACGACACGACGGTGCCGGCGGCGCGGGCCCGGTCCATAGCTTCGGCGGCCACTTCCGCCGTCGAATCCGACAACGCCGCAAAGATCCCCCCTGTGTGGAACCAGCGAGAACCGTTGCCGTCGTCAAAAATTGAAGTCCAGTCGAAGTCCCCGGGCTTCACCTGGCTGATGGCGGTATGACCGCGATCGGAACAGCCCGCCGCCGCGCGCACACCGTAACCGCGTTCTGTGAAATTGAGGCCGTTGCGCACCGTGCGGCCCACGCCGTCAAATGGAACCCACCTGACCAGCGCCGTGTCGACGCCGCCCTGCAGGATGAGGTCTTCCACCAGGCGGCCTACGGGGTTCTCAGCCAGCGCCGTCGCAATGGCTGTGCGCAGGCCGAAACATCGGCGCAGGCCCCGAGCCACGTTATACTCCCCGCCGCCCTCCCAGACCTGGAACTGGCGCGCAGTGTGAATGCGGCCCTCGCCGGGGTCGAGACGCAGCATCACTTCGCCCAGGCTCAAACAATCCCAGCGCCGCTTTGCGTCAGTAATGCGAATGGGGTCCATAAACTTTCGTAAATCTCTCCTTGACACTTTATCCCAAGCGCCCGACCTCTCCTGGCCCGCCCCGCCTCACCTTGGCTGACGTCTCGCTTCGCGAGCAAATCGGCTTGCCCGTTTAGATTCTTCCCGCTGGGCGAGACACGCGCATGACCGCAGGCACGCGCGTCCTGTAAAGTGGCGGAGTTGGTTTGAGAACGACGGAGAACGCGTTGTGAGCCTTTTCGATCTAAGCGGCAGAGTTGCGGTTGTCACCGGGGGCACCACCGGGTTGGGGCGTGCCATCGCCGTCGGCTTGGCGGAGGCCGGAGCCGATGTGGTGCCGAGCTCACGGCGCCTGGAACAAGTCGGCATCGTTGCCAGCGAGATTGAGGCAGTCGGCCGCAGGTCCATGCGGGTCACCAGCGACGTCCTCGACCGTGCCTCGCTGCAGACGCTGCATGACGCGATTCTGTCCGAGTTTGGCAAAGTTGACATACTCGTGAATGCCGCCGGTGTCACGCACAAGTCGCCTACGCTCGAGGTCAGCGAAGCCGACTGGTCGCGCGTGATGGACACCAACCTGAACGGAACATTGCGCGCCTGCCAGATCTTCGGCGCCACCATGGCCAGGGTCGGCTATGGCCGCATCATCAATATCGCTTCGCTCACAACGTTAATAGCCTTCTACCAGGTGGGCGCCTATTCAGCCAGCAAGGCGGCGGTGGGTTCGCTCACCAAGGTCCTGGCCGTCGAGTTGGCCAAGAGCGGCGTGAATGTCAATGCGATTGCGCCCGGCGTCTTCCCGACGCCGCTCAACAAGTCTTTAATCATGGGCACCCCGCGCGGCGAAGAACTGTTGATGCGCACGCCGATGGGGCGCTTTGGAGAGGCGAAAGAGTTGGTGGGAGCGGCGATATTTCTGGCTTCAGAAGCGGCCTCGTTCGTCACCGGTGAAATTCTGGCGGTCGACGGTGGGTTCCTTGCCAGCGGCGTGAACCAGTAAGGCAGAAGCTCAGGACATACGTACCACGGACTGGGAGCGCGGATAGAAGTGAAGATCGCCAATGCGTACGTGAACATTACCTCGCCGGGGCGAAACTTTGTCACCCTCAAAATCGAGACGGATGCAGGCCTTTACGGGCTGGGCGACGGCACACTGAACGGCCGCGAACTCGCCGTGGCGAGCTATCTCACCGATCACGTGATCCCCTGTATCCTCGGACGCGATCCCTTCAACACCGAAGATATCTGGCAGTATCTCTACCGCGGGCCGTACTGGCGGCGCGGGCCCGTGACCATGGCGGCCATCGCCGCCGTCGACGTGGCCCTGTGGGACATCAAAGGCAAGGCGCTGAACACGCCGGTCTACAACCTCTTCGGCGGCAAAAGCCGTGAAAGTGTGCTGGTGTACGCCCATGCCTTCGGCAAAGACATCGAGCATGCCCTCGAAGATGTCGCGAAACACCAGGAGATGGGCTACAAAGCCATTCGGGTTCAAAGCGGCGTCCCGGGCCTCAAGAGCACGTACGGGGTTGCCAAAGGCCCAGGCCGCTATGAACCCGCTGAGCGCGGCTTGCCATCAGAATATGAATGGGCGGCCGAGCCGTATCTGTGCGATGTGCCAAAGCTGTTTCGACGCGTGCGGGAAACCTTCGGCGAGGATCTGCACCTGCTGCACGACTGCCACCATCGCCTGACGCCGATCGAAGCCGGCAGGCTGGGTAAGGAACTAGAGCCTTATCATCTGTTCTGGATCGAAGACCCGACCCCGGCCGAGCTGCAGGAGGGATTCAGGATCATCCGGCAGCACACCACCACGCCCATCGCCGTAGGCGAAGTGTTCAACTCCATCTGGGATGCGCACGATCTGATTCGCAACCAGTGGATCGACTACATCCGCACCACCGTCACCCATGGCGGCGGCCTAACTCACCTGAAAAAAATCGCCGACTTCGCGGAGCTGTATCACGTGCGCACGGGCTGCCACGGCGCGACGGATCTGTCTCCGGTGTGCATGGCGGCGGCCCTGCACTTCGACCTCGCCGTGCACAACTTCGGCATCCAGGAACACATGCCGCATTCCGAAGAAATGGACTCGGTGTTTCCGCATCACTATTCCTTCAAAGACGGCATGATGTATCCGGGCGATGCGCCGGGGCTCGGTGTGGACCTGGACGAGGAACGGGCGAAAAAGTATCCATACCAGCGCGCATATTTACCCGTGAATCGCAAATTAGACGGCACGTTGACTGACTGGTAGGCCGCAATGATCGATACCGAGGAACGCACCGAAGTAGCGTCAGAGCCGCCCGCGCTGCCCGGCCGATGGACCATCTGTGCCATGCTTTTTGTGGCCACCACCATCAACTACATGGACCGCCAGGTCCTGTCGATTTTGAAGCCGGTGCTGGCCAGCCCCACGCTCCATCTGCAGCCCTACATTCACGGATGGCCGACCGTCGAGCGTTCCATCAGCATGAACGAGATCCAGTACGGAAACATCGTCTGGTGTTTCCAGATCGCCTATGCGCTCGGTGTGATCTTCGCCGGGCGGTTCGTCGATCGTGTCGGCTGCCGGCGCGGCTATCCGATTGTGACCGGCGTATGGAGCCTTGCGGCGATGGGGCACGCGCTGGTGAATTCCGTCCTTGGCTTTGGCGTCGCGCGCTTCTTTCTCGGGCTGGGCGAGAGTGGTAATTTTCCCGCGGCGATCAAGGCCACGGCGGAGTGGTTCTCCCCCCGGGAGCGGGCCCTGGCCACAGGCATTTTCAACTCCGGAGCCGGCGTGGGAGCAGTCCTCGCCCCGTTCGTTGTGCCATGGGTAGCTCTGCACTTTGGATGGCGCGCCGCGTTTCTGGTCACCGGTCTGTTTAGCGCATCGTGGATCGTTTGGTGGTCGATCCGCTATCGAAGCCCAAAGCAAGTCCTGGGCCCCAGGGTCCCGTGGACTCGGCTGCTGGGTTATCGCCAAACCTGGGGATTCGTCCTGGGCAAGTTCCTAACTGATCCGGTGTGGTGGTTTTATCTTTTTTGGCTGCCCAGCTATTTCAATTCGCGCTTCAACATTGACATGGCGCACCTGGGAACTCCGCTCATCATTGTCTATGTTGTTTCCATGATTGGGAGCGTGTTCGGCGGATGGCTGCCGAAGGGTTACGCGAGCCTGGGAATGTCCTTCAAGACCGCGCGCATCGCGGCCATGCTGACCTGTGCCTGCCTGGTCGTCCCCATTGCCTTCGCGGGCGGACTCCATTCGGTCTGGATGGCGGTCGCTCTCCTCAGTGTGGCGGCCAGCGCACACCAGGGATGGTCGGCCAACATTTTCAGCACCGCCTCGGATATGTTTCCAGCCGAGTACGTCGGCACCGTGGTGAGCTTTGGACAAGTGGGTGGGGCGCTGGGCGGCGCAATCTTCGCCCAGGTCGCCGGGCACGTTCTGCAACTCACGGGAAGCTATGTGCCCCTTTTTGTTTTTAGCGGGTTTGCCTACCTCATCGCTCTGGCCTTGTTGCGCATACTGGCGCCGGGGCTGAAGCGAGCGGTATTGGAGCACTGAGGCCGGCCATGAAGGACCTGCATCGCAAGGCATGGATCGGAATCCTTCGCACCTTCGTGGTGCTGGTGGCCGTGATCTTCATTCCGTCGTGGTCGCTGCGCTACTGGCAGGGGTGGGCGTGCCTTGCGGCGTTTTTCGTGCCCGCATGCGGGATCACGGTGTGGGTGGCGAAGCACGATCCGGCGCTGCTCGAACGACGCCTTAAGGCAGGCCCAAAAGCGGAGAAGGAAATCGGCCAGAAGATCGTGCAGACGATTGCCTCCATAGTGTTCCTTGGAGACTTCGTGGTACCTGCCCTCGATCATCGCTACCGATGGTCGTCCGTTCCGGCCTGGGCGTCGGTTGCGGGAGACCTTATGATGATTCTCGGCTTCGTCATCGTATTTCAGGTCTTCAAAGCCAATAGCTTCACCTCCGGAATCATCGAAGTTGCAGAGAATCAAAAGGTCATTTCCACCGGTCCGTATGCGCTGGTGCGCCATCCGATGTATACGGGCGGATTGATTATGCTGTATGGGATCCCACTGGCGCTGGGATCATGGTGGGGAATGCTTGTCAACGTTCCCATGACTGCCGCGATTGTGTGGCGGTTGTCGGACGAGGAACGATTCCTGCTGCGGAATCTGCCCGGGTACGCGGAGTATCGTGGAACGGTGAAATACAGGCTGATTCCCCTGCTGTGGTAGCCAAAAACAGGTAAAGGAAAGATACATGACACAACAACGAAAGCTGCGGATGGGATTGGCTGGTGGTGGAGCGGGTGCCTTCATTGGGCCGGTGCACCGCATCGCCGCGGAACTGGATGGCAGGATCGAACTGGTTGCGGGTGCGTTCTCAAGTTCTGCGGAGAAATCGCGCGCAGCCGCGGGTTCGTATCGCATCGATCCGGAGCGCGCTTACGCTAGCTACGACGAAATGCTAAGCGCCGAAAAGCAGCGCAACGACGGTATCGATTTCGTGGTGATTGCGACGCCGAATCACCTGCATCTGCCGATGGCTAAAGCGGCGCTCGAAGCGGGAATCCCGGTAGTGAGCGATAAGCCGGCGACCGCGACCTATGAAGAAGTGCTGGAGTTGGAGAAGGTCGTTGCGAAGGCAGGGCTGCCATATGCCTTGACGCACACCTACGCGGGATATCCGCTGGTGCGCGATGCCAGGGCGTTGTGCGCGAGCGGGGAATTGGGCCAGATCCGCAAGGTCAATGTGGAGTACCTGCAGGGATGGCTGAGCCAGCCGATCGAGCATACTGGGCAAAAGCAGGCGGGGTGGCGCGTGGATCCGGCGCTGAGCGGTCCCGGCGGCTGCATTGGAGACATCGGCACGCACGCTTTTCACCTGGTTGAGTACACCACCGGCCTCAAGGTGACGGCGATTCACGGGACGCTGCGTTCGGTCGTGCCCGGAAGGCGCGTGGATGATGATTGCACGGCCTTGCTGAAGTTGAACAATGGGGCGATGGGAGCCCTGATTACGTCGCAGATTGCCACCGGCGAGGGTAACGGTGTGCGCTATCGCGTGTACGGCGAAAAAGCTTCGTTGTACTGGGCGCAGGAAGATCCGAACCGGCTTCATCTGCGGCACGCGGATGGCCGCGAGGAGATTCGTCATGCTGGGGGCGCCTACCTCAGCGCCGATGCCCGCGCGGTGACGCGGTTGCCTGGCGGTCATCCGGAGGGCTATCTCGAAGCGTTCGCCGTGCTCTATCGCGAGTTCGCCGACGCCTACGAGGCGTGGCGCGCGGGGAACCCCAATCCGGCGCCCCCCACGCTGCCGGGCATCGAGGCCGGCGTGCGTGGGATGCGCTTCATCGAGCGCACCATCGAGAGCAGCAAGCGCGGAACGTGGGTTGAATTTTGAGTTCGGCGCCCCCGAGTGTCCTCTATGCCGTTCGCTTGATACATTGAATTGTCATTCTGAGCGTAGGCCGTGACACGGCCGAAGTCGAAGGACCTGCGGTTGTCTCTCGGGATTTTTTACGGAACGAAATTGATGCGCGACTGCGGATGAACTCGGTCGAGACGTCTCGGGCCTGACGCCGGTTGTCTCGACGCATAACTTAAGAATGGAGCAACTCGATGAAGACGATCAAAGGACCAGGAATTTTTCTCGCCCAGTTCGCAGGCGATGCGGCTCCGTTCAACAACCTTGAGAACATGGCGCGCTGGGCTGCTGGATTGGGATTTGTCGGCGTGCAGATTCCTACCTGGGATGCGCGCCTGTTCGATCTGAAACAAGCGGCCGAGAGCCAGGCCTATTGCGACGAAATCGTAGGTGTTGTCGGCGCCGCCGGCCTTAAAATCACCGAGCTCTCCACGCACCTGCAGGGACAGCTTGTGGCCAGCAACCCCGCCTACGACACCATGCTGGAGGGTTTCGCTCCCTCCGGTCTGGATGCGAAGAGCCGCCAGCAATGGGCAGTGCAGCAGTTGCTCTGGGGCGCCCGGGCCAGCCAGAGACTAGGCCTGACCGCGCATGCGACCTTCTCCGGCGCGCTCGCCTGGCCCTACTTCTATCCGTGGCCGCAGCGCCCCGCCGGCCTCATCGATGAAACCTTTGCCGAGCTGGCCCGGCGTTGGGTGCCGATTCTCAACGCGTTCGAAGAGGCCGGCGTCGATGCCTGTTTCGAACTGCATCCGGGCGAAGACCTGCACGATGGCGCCACTTTCGAGCGCTTTCTTGCCGCGGTGAACAAACATCCCCGCGCCAACATTCTTTTCGACCCCAGCCACATGGTTCTGCAACAACTCGACTATCTTGCCTTCCTCGATCTCTATCACGAGCGGGTGCGCGCCTTTCACGTGAAGGACGCCGAGTTCAACCCCACCGGCCGTTCCGGCGTATACGGCGGCTATCAGGACTGGATCGACCGCCCGGGGCGCTTCCGCTCGCTGGGCGACGGCCAGGTAGACTTTCATTCGATCTTCAGCAAGATGGCCCAGTATGACTATCCAGGCTGGGCAGTGCTGGAGTGGGAGTGCTGCATCAAGCATCCCGAAGCCGGCGCGGCCGAAGGCGCTCCGTTTATTCGCGACCGCATCATTCGCGTCACCGAAAAAGCTTTCGACGACTTCGCGGGCGGCGCTACCGATGCTGAGCGCAATCGGCGGATTCTCGGGCTCAGCTAGCCTGTTCGCCGAATGTGCTATCGCCGTCGTGACGGCGGCCGCTTGCTCACCGTGATCAGCTTCCCGGTAACCGCGAACTTGCGGTGCTCGACCGGCGACGACAGCACCAGGCTGGTGACCGGATTGCCATACGGCAGCAGCGCTTCGATCAGGGCCTCGAGGTCCGACATGTTGGTCGTCGTCACCTTCAGCAGAAAATCATCGCCGCCGGTCAGGTGATGGCACTCGCGGACTTCTTCCAGCGTCTGCACGTATTCGAGCAGGCGGTGGTAGTTTTGCCCGCCGCAACTCATGCGGATGAAAGCCATCACCTCCAGGCCGAGCGCTTCGCGATCGATCTCGACCGTGTATCCGCGCAGAATGCCGATCTCTTCCATTTGCTTCAACCGCTCGGAGGTTGCGGTGGGGGAGAGCCCGATGCGCCGGCCCAGCTCCGCGACACTCAGGCGGGCGTTTCCCTGTAATTCGGCGAGAAGCTTTCGTCCATAGATGTCGAGCAGCGCCGTGGAATCCATTGCCATAGTCCAATAGCATAGTCGATTGAGGTTCGCTGACGCTGCATTAGCTCCTGGATCCGTATGGATGCGCGACCGCGCGCCGCCTACGATGGCCTTATGGAACTTGTCACTCTTGATGGTCAGTCGCTCTCTCTTGCAGAAATCGAGGCGGTTTCACTCGACCGCTGCCGCGTGGAGATAGCGGCCGAAGCCCGTGCGCGCATGGCCGCAAGCCGGGCCACGATTGAAGACATCCTCGCCGCCGGTCAGACCGTATATGGCGTAAACACAGGCTTCGGAAAGCTCTCCGACGTCCGCATTCCCCCGGAAAGCCTGGCCCAGTTGCAAACCAACCTGGTGCGGAGTCACGCGGCCGGTGTGGGCAGTCCTCTCGCAGAGGCGGAGTCGCGGGCCATGCTGCTCTTGCGCGCCAACGTGCTTGCCAAGGGATTCAGCGGCAATCGTCCCGAGCTTGTGGATCTGCTGGTCGCAATGCTCAACGCGGGAGTCCATCCGGTGATCCCGGAAAAAGGCTCGGTGGGCGCCAGCGGCGACCTGGCTCCCCTGGCGCACCTGGCGCTCGTGATTATGGGCGAGGGCGAAGCTTTTTATCGCGGCAAGCGGACGAGCGGCGGCGAAGCGATGCGGCAAGCGGGCCTCGCACCGTTGGCGCTGGCTGCCAAGGAAGGCCTGGCGCTTCTCAATGGCACGCAGGCCATGACCGCGGTGGGTGGGCTCGCCATCGCACGTGCGCGACGCCTGGCGCAGTTGGCCGACGTGGCCGGCGCCATGTCGCTCGATGTGCTCATGGGCACGCCGGCAGCCTTCGATCCGCGCATTCACGAGGCCCGTCCGCATGCGGGACAGATCGCGTCGGCCGCCCACCTCGTTGCATTGCTCGGTGGGTCGGAGATCCGCGAGTCCCATCGCGAACACTGTTCGCGCGTGCAGGATGCCTATTGCCTTCGCTGCATGCCGCAGGTGCATGGCGCCGTGCGCGGCGTGCTCGCGCACGTAGCCGTTGTGCTCGAAA
>DASXGD010000519.1:0-3084 GCA_036489245.1 Occallatibacter sp.
CCCAGTAGCGCTCCCGAGCCTAGCAAATCTGAATTTCGTCAATGCGAATTCTGCCATTCGAGTGTTAAGCCCAGCCGATACGCCAATCATGTGAAAAGGGTACATCAGCAGAAGCTCCAAACGTATTTGTTTACCGTCTAGTTACCGGCATAGTAGCTGCCGAGCATTGCGCACAAGCGGACAGACGTAGATGTCTTTGATGGCTTGATCGTGAGCTTTGTGCTCCCGGTCCATGCGACCGCGTCCAGCAGTCTGCCCGACATGGACCCAGTTGGCGGCGCGGTAACAGGTTCCACGGAAGCGGGCCGCATCCACCAGAGTTTCCAACAGCAGTGGACGCCGTCCATAGCGGGTTTCCCAGTCGCGCGGCAATTGCCGAGCGTTCAGCGCCAGGATCTTGCTGGCCAGTCCTTTGACTCGTACCCACGGCAGGATCAGATACCGGCCATTGTTGACGATGGATTGCAGGTTGTGCTGCCGCTGCTCGTCATTCCAACCGACCCAGGCATCCCGGGCCTGCATCTTCCAGGCCGGCGACGTCCAGAGCAGACAAGCCAACTCCCGATCGCGATTGCGCACCCAGTAACGCAGATTCGCGCCGAACGGGACGCGGCATCCGAGATAGTGATGACGTTCCATCTGCTCGCGCCACAAACGGCTATCCGCTTTGCCTTCCACGATGGCCAGTTCCAGCGGCTCGCACTCATTGGCCGCGCCTTCGACGGTCGCGGGCTCAAAACATGGCTTGGATACATCCGCCCGCCGCGGCCCACTCCCGCCCAACTTTCGCAACTCGGGAAGTTGCAGCGCTCCTTCGGCCGCGAGCCGCTCCAGCAGTTGCCGGCACTCATGGTTCTTCAACCCTCCGCCTGGCCGGTGCCACCCCAGCAACTCGCAGATGGTACGCGCGATCTCCGTCACTCCCAGAGCGGAAAACTCCGCTGTGGTCTGGCGCATCAACTCCAGTTCGTCGGCGACGAACGTACGTCCGCAAAATGTCAGTGATTCGGGCATGGAGATGAAGGGCGGGGCGCGTTCAGTCCGCGCCGGGCACAATGTCGAGGATCACCGTTCGCGGCGCGCGCAGCAAAGTCAGGATGCGCCCGAAGGTGTCCTTGCCTTGTTGCCAACAAGTGCGCAGCACGCTCACTAGGATCTGTTGCGTGCGCGCTCCTTCGGACGTCCGGCTCCCACCCCAGACCTTGCGTGCGATCACCATGCCGCGGATTGCCCGTTCGGCGGCATTGTTGGTGGCATCCAGGCCAGGGCAGTATAGAAAGGTGAACATCCAAGGCCGTTCATGTTCCAGATGGCGGGCCAGCCGCCGGTTGGCTGGATCTTGATCCTGTTTCTCCAGCATCTTCTCCAACCTGGCCTCCACTCGCCCTGTGGCGCTGCGCAAGCCGTGCTCGGAGATCTCGCCCCGCCCATAACGATCTCGCAACTCCAAACTCGTCTGCAGCAGATGCCGCACCGCCAGCGGAAAACTTGCCGCCACCGGAGAAGCGATCTGCGCCATCTCCCGACACCGCTTGAGCAGATGGGCCAAACAACTTTGATGGAACGCCAACGGGAAGCGGTAGTAGGGCGCCCAGCCGTCGTGCACGAGAAATCCGTCGTAGTCTGTACCCAGAATCACCGCCGACTGCGCGTATCCTCGCCCCGGCAGAATGGCGTATACGGTTACGCGCGCGCTCACCGCCACATGCAGCCACTGAAGTTGCCCGCCGACTTTCCAGCCGGTTTCATCCACCCCGTTCACCGCACTCCGCCGTGCCGCTTCCAGCAGTCCGGCATAGGTGGGTTCCGCCCGGCCGGCCATCCGCGCCAGCGCCCGACAGAGTCCCCCGCGACTTAGCTCCAGCCCGAAACCATAGGACAGGACTTGCCGGGTATGACCCAGCGACAACCCCATCTGCTTGTTCAAAATCGCCGCCAGTGTCAGCGCCTCCGGCCCTAACTGCACGCCACCCACGCCCACCGCATCCGATGTCTGCATCGGATGACGTCCCTGTACTCGCCGTGCACAGGCGCGGCAACGCCCCACCGCGATATCGAACCGGCGCACCACGGTTCGACGGACGATCTCTTCCTGATACTGGGTTTCGCAGCGTTCCGGCTGCACCCCGCCGCCGCAATGTGGACAACGCTCTGGCAGGGAGACGGCGATCTGTTCATCCACGCGCGACGGGATCGGCCGGCACGCCCGCCGTCCGTAACCACGGCCCGGCTTACGGCCAGGCCGTTTCGGATTGGCCTTTGCTTCTCCGCGCGAGTGCGGCGCAGCCTGACGTTTGCTGGCCCGCAATGCCGCTTCGAGTTCCCGACGCAGGCGGTCACTCTCCCCCTTCAGCCACTCACTCTCCCGCTCCAGACGGTCAATCTCTTTCCGCAGCCTCTCGTTTTCTTGCTGCGCCCGCTCCAACTCTCGCTTGGGCACAAACTCGATGCTTTCAGGCTGCCTCCGCTCGGGTCGGCTAGAGGTTTTCATCCACCCTACAGTAGCCGAAACCACAGCGTTTGTCCAGCTAATTCTCTCAGCAGGCTGAATCTACAGGCACCTCACGCCGGTAAACAAATACGTTCATAGATTGCGCAGAACGAGCTTCTCGTACCGCCCCACGGCAAAGCCCAACATTCAATTTCGACAGATACTGATGTGATGCTGAATTCCGGCGGGCCGCGTGTAGCGCCACCATCATAGACACGAAGCCAGGTCTGTTTTCAAGCTCATTCGCGGCTTCCATCCCGCTCTGTCAGATAAGCTCCCTATATGTCATGAGCGTTGTATCGGGAGAGCGGCCGGCGCTGTGCGGCCGGAGATATTGAAGAGAGAATTGATCGCCGGCTGCATTCCCGATACAACTACTTGTAGTAAGCCGCTTGGCGAAAGCTATGGGGATTGGTTTGCCACGTGCTGTACGGTGCCTGAGGTATTTCTGGCGGGAAATCGCCTGGCAGAGCTTGGTTAGAGCAGATCTGGGCGGAAACGAGCCGGGAATCGTCCGTATATCTTGCTGGGCGTGCGTCGGGACAGCAACGGAAGACGCATTTCTCCTGGCCTCACCATCAGGCAAGGTATCG
>DASXGD010000070.1:0-6155 GCA_036489245.1 Occallatibacter sp.
CACGTCACAGGAGGTCGAGGAGATCGAGGGTGCGGGCGGGGCCTAGCGCGCGGCGGGGAGGAGCTTGTAACTCGCGGCGTGGTTAAATGTGCTTTAAGAATCGTCGATTTTTGATTGCCTTGACCTCCTCTTGACTAGTGACATGCATCATAGCGGCAGATGTTCTTCCGATCGATACGCGACAAAGTCGAATCCCTCCACCGCATACTTCGGAAGGTTGAGCGGACCAGAGGAGCCGCGCCGACGGATGTCGCTGACCTGAAGCGCCTTATGCTCGCTCGCATTGCGGAACTCGAGTCGAACGAGGCGACCGAGGAACCCGGCGCACCGCCCGCCCGGACACCCCGCCGCGCTGCATAAAATCGCGCATTTTCCGCCCAAGACACGCAAACCTCGGTCCTCGACCTGTACACTCGCTCTACGCCTTTCGAGCGGCTCTTCTTGTGCGTAGGGTCGAACGTCCTTAAAGGCCACCTCCAGCAGTGATCGTCGCTCCACGACACCAGCTCGGCCTCGCAAGTCACCGCCGATGGAATCCCCCGGTCACATGGGACGCGTGAAGTTTGCGGAGCTTGTTGATCCATGTTTGATTGTTTCGCACCGGAGGGAATTCCGGATGTGTTTTATTACTCCAGTAACGGCTGAAACAGCCACTCAAATCTAGCAGGATCGCAGCGGAAGAAAGACCGCACCGTACATCCCGTCCACCTCGATTAGCGTCTATTTAATCTGTTCCTGCCGGTGTAACCCCGGCGACTCCTGAATGGAAGCCCCCGAGGGCGGTTGCCTTCCACCGCTCCTCCCTTGTGGGCTTCCTTTTTGAGTTTTGTGGAAGATTTGCTTAAAGCACGACGGCTCGGCTCAGTAACCGGGAGGTGAGAGTATGTACGTTCCTGCGGCACGCGAGCGGGTTCGAGTGAAAGGACAAGATCGTCTATATATGGTTGCGTGGGTCGATCACCAGCAGGGAGCCGCTGACCTTATCCCCCTCGACGAACTCGCCGGGCAGATGAAGGAAGATGTTCCTTTCGAAGCGATCCAGAGGATAACCGCCGACCTTTATAGAATTGAGAGGATTCCGTTCTCTGCCGTGGAGTCATTGGAGGAGGGTTCGTAAGGTCAGGCCAGATTCGAACGACACCGCTAAATATAGTACGCAATACGCGCATATGGGCGGGCGCGCGAGAGATCCTTCGGGGCATGCTCATGGCCGTAGGCGGCATCGAAGCTGATTCGCTCGCGCGACCCGCTATCGGTCCTGGTGTTTCCTCCACTCGTGCGTTCAACGGCCCGCTGGTATAGGAATACCGCGCGGCATAGGTCCTAAAAATATCGTCGGCGACCGGTCTTTCGTTGCGGAAATCGCGAGCCTTGCCCTCGACGCGCCCCGCGGCCTCGGCGGAGGGAGGGCGGTCCAGTTTGACGCAGCGGAATCCGAAGTTTGCCCGGCGATCCCACGGCGATTGCGCGTCCGCGAAGTTGAACATGTAATCCGGCTCACCGAAGCCGCCACCCATGATGAACCGCTTGCCGTCCACTGTTTCGTTCAGGCACCATTCCTTCGCATTGCCGGCCATGTCGGTAGTGCCATACCCACTCAGAGCAGTCGGGCTTCCAACCGGCTGGGTTCTCTCGCCACGGAAGTTGCTCCCGGCAGCGATGAGGGGCGTGTTTCCATCCGCCTGGGAGGCAACCGTCCAGTGGTACGCGGTGGGAAGGCTCTTTCCCGCAAACTCCGCATAGGCGGCGGCCTCAAACCAGCTCACTCCGGTCACAGGAAACTTCTCCCGCCCATTGGGAAAGCCGCCCGCCTCCCAGGTTGCCGGGCCGGGACGTCCAGTCGCATCTCGAAAGCCAACCGTGGCTTCCTCCCAGGGAACGGTCCGGCCGTCGCGGACAAATGGCTGCTTCCAGTACTCTCGGCGTACATATCCTCCCGCATCGACGAAGCGCTTGTATTCCTCGTTGGTGACCTCGTGGCGGTCGATGAGAAAGTCATCGACCTTGACGGTGCCAGGGCTTGCAAGTGGGAACGCGAGGCCGACCTCATCCCCTGGGACCACCACCATTTCGGGCGGAACGGAGCCTTCGGGGTGGAGGGTCAGGGTCAAGTCGAAGATCCAGATCTCCCCCACAGGAACCTCTCCTGGCGAACTGGCGATGAAATACTCTGTCGCGAATCCCGGCTTCACAAGCCGCCAGACATAGTCGTCCCGTGGCAAACGGAGCTTTTTGATCGGCGTGGTCCCCAGAGACTGCCATGCATTCAGGTCTCCATGGTAGGGACGGATTGAGACTTCTGCTCCCGCAGGCGCACTGGCGATCGAGACTTCCCCAGTGGCGCGCATCCAGAGCCTGTCGATCGTTGGATCCCCGGGAAGGACTTCGCGCGCCTTGACGGCGAGAGCCGCCGCCTTCGGGTATTCCCCTGCGTCGAGCAGGCGAGCGATTTCATGTGTAGACCTTTGCCGTGCCCACCGCGCTCGCGACGTCTCGCGCCAGAACCAGACGGCGGTGAGGGCAATCAGAATGACAGCGCCTGCGGTCATCAGTCTCCACGGCTTCGTGGGAGCCGCGGTTAGTCCGGTCGACAACGCAGGGTCTGGCGTCGCCTCGATCGCCGGGGCAGTCTCAACCCCATTCTGTGCGGCAGGCTGACCGTCGGCATCTTGTTTTCGTAACGATTCTTCCTCAACCGCGACGCTGCAGAGGAACCGGTAACCGACGGTGGCGACGGTTTCGATGTAGCGCTGCTCGTGGATATCGTCTCCCAGGACCCGTCGCAGTTTCTCGATGGTTCGCGCCAGGGAATTTTCCGTGACGGCTGCGTCGCCCCACACAGCGTTCAGCAGTTCTTCCTTGGAAATTACTCTCTGGGGGTTGCGCAGCAGGAACAGCAGGACGCGAAAGGCTTTGGGCTCGACCGCCAACACTTCGCCTGTCTTGATGAGGCTGAGCTCCCGCTCGCGGACCTCGACGTCCGCGAACCTGAAAACAAGTGACTTTCCTTTGTCCGCAGTTGAGAAGCCTACTGCTCACGCAGGGCCCTTGCAGGATCGAGGATCGAGGCGCGCCGGGCGGGAAGCCAGGACGCAAGCGCCGAGATGGCCAGGAATCCAACCGTCATAGCAACGAAAGTGGTGGCGTCCGTCGGCTTCACACCCACCAGGAGCGCGGAGATGACACGGCCAAGGAATATCGATCCTATCAATCCTATGGCAATGCCGACTGCGCTTAGCCGCAAGCCTTGGAGAACGATGAGGCGGAGAATGTCGCTGCGTTCGGCTCCCATAGCCATGCGAACGCCAATCTCGGAGGTGCGCTGCCGCACCGAGGTGGAGATCACACCGTAAAGTCCAACTCCGGTCAATGATGCAGCGATGATTGCGAATGTTGCAATCAGCAGGAGGGAGAAGCGCTGGCCGGCCTGGGCCTCGTGGACCACGGATTCCGCGGTCTCCATTTTGGTCACCAGGAGTTGCGGATCTATTGCCTTGATGGTTGCGCGCACCTGGTTTTCATAACTAGCGGCGTTGCTTCCGGTCCGCATGGCCCAGGATTGGATCCGGCCGGATCCAACAAATGCATCGGTGAAGTAGATCTGCTCGCGTCCCGCTACGGCCAGCGAGGTAACGCGCTGATGGCCGACAACGCCGATGATTTCCACTCGCTCCGCTTCAGGTGTTCGAACGCGGACGAGGATGTGCTTGCCGATCGCCGACTGGCCGGGGAATGCTTTGCCGGCGAGATCCTGATCAATGATTACGCCGCTGCGGCCGGGCAGGTTGTCTTCGTCCGTGAAGGTACGCCCCGCCAGCAGCGGCGTGCGCATGGTTTCAAAATAGCCGGGAAGCACAATCTGAAAGTCGGTTGCCTGAAAGCGATTGGGATCCCGGCCGGCATCTTCGGGTCCCCAGCGGATGGGGGAGAATTCGCCGGTCAGCGGAAACGGAAACGATGCCGTGACGCTCTCGGCCCCCGGAATGGAGCGCAGCCGCTCGGCGATCAGACGAACGAACGCGGCGCGCTGCTCCGGAGCAGGCTTGTCGAGTCCTGCGCCCTGCAACTGGAAGGTCATTAGATTATGAGGATCAAAACCGGGATTGATGCTTTGCAGTTTGAGGAAGCTGCGAAACATCAATCCGGATCCAATCAACAAAACAAAGGAGAGCGCGACTTCCACCATGACAACGAAGCTGCGGAGAAAGGCTCCACTGGCGAGCCCTGACGTGCGGCTGATCCCGCGCAGCACGTTCATGAGCGACGGTTGCGAAGCGCGCCACGCAGGCATAATGCCGAAGATGGTCGCGGAGACCAGACCCGCAAGCGCGCTGTAGACGAGAACCACGCTATCGATGCGAATATCGTCGAGGCGGGGAAGGTTGGCTGGAGCGAGAACGCGAAGTTCGGCGATTCCGGCCCACGCAAGTCCGAGACCGGCGACCGTCCCCACGGCAGAGAGCAGGGCTGCCTCAATCAAGATCGGAGAGATCAGTCGCCAACGGTTTGCCCCCATGGCGGCGCGCACAGAAAATTCCTGTTGCCGCAACGACGCGCCCACCAGTAGAAGATTGGCGACGTTGGCGCAGGCAATCAGAAGCAGGAAGATCACTGAGCCCATCAGCGCCAGGACGGCAGGACGCACCTGCGCCACAAGGTGCTTTTGCATCGGCTCCATGCTGATGTAATAACCGGCCGTCTGGTCGATAGAAAAATTCTGCCGCGCCTGGGCAGCTACGCCGTCGGCGGCGCCTTGCGCGCTTTGGAGCGAGGCTCCCTCTTTGAGTCTTGCGACAGGACGAATGGAAAATTCTTTGCGATTCGCAGAGTCGTAGTCGAGACGATTGGCGATCCAGATGTCCGGAGCGGGCTCAACATCGGCATCGGGTGGAAAGTACAGGCGAAAGCCCGGCGCCAGGACCCCCGCGATCAAAGGACCAGGCTGGCCGGGAATCGTCATGTTCCGGCCAATCGCGGCCGAGTTGCCGCCGTAACGGCGGCGAAAGTACTCGTAACTGAGAATCGCGATCGTGGGCAGGCGGCCCGGCGCGGCAGCGGCACCTGCGTCATTAACCGGAGCCTTCGGTTGCGGAACCCCGTCCTGAGCAGTGAAATCTCTCCCCAACCTGATCTTGCCGCCCACCACATCGAAAAAGTTGGTGGTGACAACTCCATAACTGACCTGCTCCGGCGTTCCATCCTCGCGCGGAACGACCATGCGGCCCGTGAAGACGCCGGCCATATCGGAAAAAAACGCTTTGGTGCCCTCGCGAAGGTCGATGAAGTCCGCATTCGAAAACGGCAGATCATGCACGTTGCGCTTGCGGAGATCCATCCCGGCAATCACCAGTTGTTTCGGATCTTTGTAGGGAAGCGGCCGCAACAGGACTGCGTTGGTCACGCTGAAGATCGCGGTGCTTGCCCCGACCCCCAGGGCAACCGTCAGGACGGCAGTCAAAGTGTAGGCCGGGCGTTTCAAGAGGATTCGCCCGGCGATCACAACATCTTTCGACATCATATCGACCTCATAGTTGAAGTTGAACTGGTAAACGCCGAGCCGTCAACTAAGCGCACCTGTCCCCGCCGCCGATGCACTGGCCGAGTGCTTCGATGCCTCAAAGCTTGCGGTGTCAGTTTCTGGAATCGGGTATGGCGGGAACCGCCCTGCGACGCTAAATATCAACTTCCGGTCAGGAGAAATCCGTCCAGCCGCGTTGTGGATGCCTGGCGGCTAGTCGCTCATTAAGAAGATGAGCGGACGTACATCCCCTTCCGGCGTCGAATCCCAGTAGCGCAAAAGAATGGTATAAAACATAAGCCCGGTCTCGCCCTCACCGAAGAGAATGTAACGCAGCGCCTGGGTCATCAGGTCACGCCGGGTAAGCCCGATGAACACCGAAATCGGATCGATACATTCGCTGACGAAGGCAAGGGAGTTGGCGATGGCAGTCGCGCCGTAAACCTCGGCGAAGTAATCGCTGCCCTCTGTCCTGATCATCGCCTCGAGCGGTGCGGAAAACTCGCTGCGGTTGTCACGCAGATTTACATGGACGAACAGAAACGGTCCGCGCACGCTATAGTGTCTGGCGATTTCTTCTCTCTTTTTATTTCGCGCTGCGGGCGAGGAACTCTTGATGGGGACGAGGTGAACCTTC
>DASXGD010000075.1:0-6429 GCA_036489245.1 Occallatibacter sp.
TGCCGGGAAGTGGTCTTCCTCGCCCAGGCGGCGGCCGATGCCGACGCGGCGCCGCCGGCAGCAGTCACGACAGAATCGCATCCGGCCAAATCGGGCTGGGTTAAATCGGGCCAGACATGGGGTCGGGTCGTCTTTGCGAACTGGCGGATATCCTTGATCCCGGCCGCCGCGCTTGCCACCGCTGCGGGCCTGTTGATCTGGGTGCAGACGAAGTCCGCGCCGCCCGCGGCAACCGTGGCACAGGTAGGGCCCCCGTCTCTCGCGCCTTCATCCATCGCACCTCCGGTCCCGCCTCCGGCCCAGGCTGCAGCAGCCTCCGCGGTTCCACCCGTCGCCGTGCAACACGCCCAGCCCAAAGCCGCGCGAGGCGCCCGCAAAAATCCGCCATCCGAGACTCTCAGCATGAACGCGCCGGCTGCGAGGGAAGAGTTCTCCCCGCCCGCCCCCCAGCTAAGAGATCCCGACAGATTCGCCGCCCCCAGAAAATTGCAATCGATGGCCCCGCAGGTGACAGCAGGAGCGCCAACAATCGCCCCCGCCGTTCCAGCATCGGCAAGTGCCCATGCGAACTCGCAGGCCGCGGAGAAGGCCAAGTGGCCGGCGCTCGCGTCGGGACAGCATGACATGAACTCAGATGTAATCTCCAGCCTGTCAATCGCGGCTCCGCCCCCGCCCGCGCCCGTTCCACCAAACCTGGTCGCGGTGCACGGCAACCTGATGGCTCCCGCATCCGCCGGTCCCCGGCCGCTGGCAGCAGAGGCTGCGACAGCCGGCCAGATGGAACTGGCGCCTCAGCCGGTCAACGGCCTGGCCGCGCTGCGCCTCACCAGTCATCCCCGCCTGCCGAGCGGGCTGAACGCAGTCTCGTCGGCGGCGATGCTCGACCGCATTCTGGCCGTCGATCCGGATGGCGCGGTGTTCCTGAGTCGCGACGCGGCGAAACACTGGGATCGCGTCCCCGTCCAGTGGACCGGCAAGGCGGTTTTCGTGCAGGCTCCGCCGCGAGAGTTCTATCCGTTGAACTCCGCCGCCCAAAAAGATGAGGCTCTGCACACAAGTCCGGTCGCGGCCGTCTCGATCAACCCGGAACCCCCTGCGCAGGCTCCGGCCGTGCCGTCTCCACCCGTCGAGTCAATGAAAGAGGCTAAGTCAGCGACCGCCGCGCCCGGTCCCCCTCCTTCTCCCGCCAATGCCGATGCGGCCCTTCCCATCCCGGGAATGCTCTTCAAACTCATCAACGATCGCCATCAAACGTGGGTCAGCGCCGACGGCAAGATCTGGCGCCAGCAACAGGGAAGGGAATAAGTCCGCCCCGCCGGTCTCGCCCCGCATTCTCTGCAAATTAAAGACATCCCCGGTTTTCGCCGAAGAAAGGAGTGCGTTCCAAATACAACTGCGCACACCACTCAGGAGCCGCCATGGAAACCGAAGTGCTCGAGGATCAGAAAGTCGAAATCTCCTGGGCACATTTCCGGATGCCGCCCTTTCCTCAGGTTGCGCTCAAGGTTCTGCAACTGGCGTCCAATGAAAACGTGCAACTGGCCAGGCTCGGCGAGCTGATCTCTTCCGACCCGGCGTTTGCCACCGAAGTTCTCTCCATCGCCAACTCCCTCTTGTACGCCCCCCGTTATCCCATCAAGAGCATCCTCCAGGCCATCGAGGTACTCGGCGCGAGCCACCTTCAGGGCCTGTGCCTCACGGTCGGAGTCAGGGCCTACCTCGGCAAGTCGCTGGGCCACCCCACCATGCGCACCTTGTGGAGGCACAACATGGCCTGCGCCCTCATCGCCCAGCAGATTGCCTCGGCCGGTTTTATGGATCGCGAAATCGCCTACACGGCCGGGGTCCTGCACGGAATCGGGCTGCTCGGACTGGCCGTCGTGCGGCCAAGCGAATATGTCCATCTCCTCGGTACCCACATCGGCACACCGGCAAGCCTGCTGGAGCAGGAGCGGAAGATCTTCGGCATCGATCACTGCGAACTCGGCAAGAAGCTGGTTCGCGACTGGAACCTCCCGGACGACTTCGCGTCCATCATGTTGGCTCCACACTCTGAACGCCCGGAACCGGGTGAGTGGGACATGGCGGAGCTGGTCGGTTTGAGCTGCCGTATGGCCGACACGGCCGGCTTCTCGGCTTTCTCCGCCTGCCACGCCGCAACCTTCGATGAACTTCTCGAACAGTTGCCGCCGCGGGAGCGCAAACTCTTCCACACCGACATCGAAACCCTGGCCTTCGAGGTCACGAAAAAGATCGCGGCTCTCGAAGCTGCCTGATCCCGCCACCTCCGAAAATCGATTTCCCACCTCGACGCTTCACCGCGGCTGCTGACGATACTATGAAAGCTCCGAGCGACGGCCGTCTCCACCCGTCGGCTTCGGGAGGAGCAGAATCGATGGACAAGCGCGAGTTTCTGAAGGCATCGGGAGGTTTCGTGGCGGCCAACATGATGAGCGGCGCCTTCGCAGAATCGAACCCTGACCAGCACCCCGGGCCTGATCCGGCCTCGCGCACCAACTGGGCCGGTAACTATACCTTCAGCACCGACAATCTCCTCACCCCCGGCTCGGTCGACGAAGTGCGGAAGGCGGTCAAGAGCAGCGCAAAGCTGCGCGCACTCGGCACCCGTCACTCCTTCAATTCCATCGCCGACAGCACCGCGGGCCAGATCTCGCTCAAGCGCCTCGACCAGGTCTCTCTCGATGAAAAGGCGCGTACCGTCACGCTGGGCGCGGGGATTCGCTATGGCGACCTGGCCACGGCGATCGACAAGCGCGGCTACGCGGTGCACAACCTCGCTTCGCTGCCCCACATCTCCGTGGCCGGCGCGTGCGCCACCGCCACCCACGGCTCGGGCGTCCACAACGGCAACCTCGCCACCCCGGTCGCTGCGTTGGAGATCGTCACCGCCGACGGCGAGATCGTTCACCTGTCCCGCGACAAGGACGGCGACCGTTTCCTTGGCGCGGTGGTTGCCCTCGGGTCCGTGGGCGTGGTCACGAGCGTAACCCTCGATGTTCAGCCCACATTTCAAGTGGCCCAGTCCGTCTACCAGGAGCTCTCCCTCGACCACCTGCAGCATCATTTCGAAGAGATCTTCTCCAGCGGTTACAGCGTGAGCCTGTTTACCGACTGGCAGAATCACCGCGCCACGCAGGTGTGGATCAAGCGCCGCCTCACGCCCGGCGACGCCAACAAGTGGGCTCCGGAATTCTTCGGCGCGAAGCTCGCGACGCAAAAGCTCCATCCGCTGGCGGGGCACTCCGCGGAAGCCTGCACCGAACAGCAGGGAATTCCCGGACCGTGGTACGAACGCCTGCCCCACTTCCGCATGAACTTCACGCCTTCGAGCGGCCAGGAACTGCAGTCGGAATACTTTGTGCCCTTCAGCCGTGGCTACGAGGCGATCCTCGCGGTCGAAAAACTGCGCGACCAGATCACGCCCCACCTGTTTATTACCGAGCTGCGCACCATTGCCGCCGACAAGTTGTGGATGAGCATGGCCTACGAGCGTCCCTCATTGGCGATTCACTTCACCTGGAAACCGGAATGGCCGGCGGTCAAGCAGGTGTTGCCGCAGATCGAAGCCGCGCTCGAACCCTTCGAGCCGCGCCCCCACTGGGGAAAGTTGTTCACCCTGCAGCCCGCAAAGCTGCAGCCACACTACCCGCGCCTGGCCGATTTCCGGGACTTGGCGAAGCACTACGATCCAACCGGGAAATTCCGCAATGAGTTCGTGAATTCGAACCTCTACGCCTGAGAGTCCCCCCAAAAAAGATCGGTTCAACGGGGCGCCCCATCCTTTTCGCAGTCACATCGCGAAAAGTGAATGCCCTTTGTTTTGAGCACACGCCCAATCGCAACTCCCGCATCCTGCCAACACAGCCCGATTACAAAAGTTTTGGAGTTCGTGGGCTTCCGTCCTGCACGACAAGCTGATCAAGATGTTGAGGCTCAATGATTTGAGCACCCCGGCGTGTTCTTGATGCTATTTCCAAAAGCTACTACTTCTGCCAGTTTGCAAGTTCGCGGGGATTTCCTACTCTATCTCCGAGACTCGTCGGAACAGGCACTTAAAAAATAGATAGAGGGGCCGCTGTCGGAGGTTCTTATGAGGTACTCCACGAATTGGCTTCGCCGAATCGGCTTCGTTTTCCTCTCGATCTTCTGGTTGCTCGCCCCGGTTTGCCTGTGTCCGGCCCAGGCCAACGGACCAACATTTCCCGATCCCGGGAATCCGGGCATGAGTCGCGACCAGCAGATCCAACTCGGGTTGCAAACTGCGGCTCAGGTCTATAAACAGATGCCGGTTTTGCCGGATAACAGCCCGGAGACCCAATATGTGCGCCAGCTTGGCAAGCGCCTGGTAGCCACAATTCCGGCGCAACACACGTGGCCGTATGAATTCCACGTCGTGGCGCAAAAGGAAATCAATGCGTTTGCCCTGCCCGGTGGAGAGATGTTCGTCAATCTCGGCACCATCACGGCAGCGGCCAATGAAGCTCAGCTGGCCGGCGTGATGGGCCACGAAATGTCGCACGTCTACATGCAGCACTCCGCGAAACAGGAACGCAAGGACCAGTGGACGCAAGGCATTGCGGGAGTGGCCGGCGCAGTGCTTGGCGCTTCCGGCAGCAGATGGGCCGGGCTGGAGCAGGAGGGCCTTCAGATGGGCGCCGGCCTGCTCACGCTCAAGTACTCGCGAACCGACGAAGCCCAGGCCGACCATGTGGGAGCCATTATTCTCTATCGCGCGGGATATAACCCCCAGGCGCTGGGGGACTTCTTCAAAACCCTCGAGGCGCAGGGTGGCGCGCCCCCGCAGTTATTGAGCGATCATCCCAATCCGGGCAATCGCGACATTGCAATCCTGAAGGAGATCGCGCCCTGGCCTCCGCAGCAGTATCTTGGCGATTCCCCGGAATTCGCAAAGGTGCGCCAGCATGCCGCGGGGCTTAAGTCGTATTCCGCGGAGGAAATCGCCCAGGGGGCCAAGTCGGGCCAGTGGGAGCCAACCAACAAAAAGAATGGTGCCGTCTTTGCGCCCCAGGTACAGGGATTTGCCGCCGCGAGCCCGGCACCACAAGCCCGAACCGCCGCCGCCCCCGCCCCGGTTGTAAGCCGCGTTTCGTTGAATGATGTGATGCCCAACTCGAATTTCCAGCTTATCGATCTCGGTCCCGTGAAGATCGCCCGCCCAACTAATTGGGAAATCATTCCTCCGAAACAAAAGGGCCACGCGCTGACGATTGCTCCTCGCGAGGGAATTACCCAGACTGGGGTTGGCTATGGAGTCGTGATCAATGACGTCTCTGTGAATAACAAGCAGGCAACGATCGACCAGGTGACGGAGTCGATTGTGCGCTCCATCGAGGGCACCTCGGGCGATACGCGTGCCGTTGGCGGCGCGGCAGACATCACGATTGCCGGCGCGCGCGGCCGGACCGTGCATCTGCAGTCGACCTCAGACTTCCCGGATGCGAACGGCCAGGCTCAGAAAGAACGGGACCAGCTGGTGACGATTCCGAGGCCGGATGGCACGGTGATCTACCTCATCTTTGTCGCTCCCGAGTCCGACTTCCAGAGCCTGAACCCAACGTTCCAGAAAATGCTGCAGAGCGTTCAGTAGCGTTCCAACAGTTTGCCGGAGACAAGTGAATGAGCGCGGCAGACGTTGCCATCGGGCACATTGAAATGACCCCCCAGAACTGATGTTTTTTGGAAAGGGGAGGTACCATGAAGTTACTAAGAAAGACCACTCTCGCTTGTCTATCGATCGTTTTTTTCACCACCGCACAAACCATTCCCGCTTATAGCCTTCAACCTCCGAGTCCCGAGCTGGTAAGCGAGTTGACGAAAGGGCTCTCGATTACGCCCCAGCAGGCTACCGGCGGAGCAGGTGCATTGTTCGGCGCCGCCAAGAGTAAGCTCAGCCCCGCCGACTTTGGCAAGATTGCAGCGGTGGTGCCGGGCATGAGCGGTTTTCTGAAGGCGGCGCCTTCCACCGGCGGAGGGACGGGACTCTCAAGCCTGACCAGCGCACTACCTGGCAACGTGGGTGGCTTGGCGTCGGCAGCGACGGCATTTCAGAAGCTGGGGCTCTCGCCCAATACGGTCGAAAAGTTTGTGCCGATTATGACAAATTTCCTTCAGGCGAAGGGCGGCTCGAGCGTGGCGTCCTTGCTTTCCGGAGCTCTGAAGTGAGGATCTCTGCTGAACGCCTCGCTACACCCTATACATCCATCGGTGATTCCCAAAGAGGGAGAACGTAATGAAAAAACTGACCGTAATTGCCGTTCTACTGTTGGCAATGAACACAGCGTGGGCGAAAGATGCCGCTTCGATTTACAAGTCGAAATGCGCGGGGTGCCACGGAGCGCAGGGTGAGGGCAAGTCTGGCCCCAAACTGGCAGGCACGTCGAAGAGTGA
>DASXGD010000009.1:0-5037 GCA_036489245.1 Occallatibacter sp.
TCATCAAATGCTGGTTATGGCAGGTCGTGCACATCACCGTGGGCTGGTTGTTATAGGCTTTGGGGCTGACAAAGAATCCGTAGTTGGTGATGAACTTGGCGAAGTTCACACCGCTCGGCACATTGATGGATCCCGTAGCGCTGATGGTGCAATCCCAGTCGTACGTGCCGCCGCAGCCAATGACCGCGGTGAGTCCCACCGGGTGATCGTTAAGGTAGTTCCCGGTGGTGGTGTTGTCGTTTCCGAGCAGGGTTGGAATCAGGTTATGAGTTCCGTAGCTTGCCGGTAACGTTTCATAAACCTGGTTCTTCATCATGGCGCCCGTCGCATAGTTGCCGTCGTGGCAGCTCAGGCAAAGGAGCAATCCGGGACCATCCGGTGTTACCGCACCCGTGAACGCCGGAAGGACATCCACGTAGCCGGTTGAGCCGTCTGTGCTGCCGCTGGTGATGGTCTTGCCCACCAGGCTGGTTACGTCCTGGCCCCAAAGAGCGATATTGCCCGATGTGGCATCGGCGGATTTGGCGTTGCCATTGCCGAATGCGCCGCTGTGCGGTGCGTGACACCCCGCGCAGCCGCGACCGTAGTTGAGGTGAGCACCGAGGACGTCGGTCGCCGGCGCTTGAATCTGGGCCGCCGCAAAACTTGCGGCCGCCAGAAACATCAGAGAAATTAAACAAGTGCGTTTCATTGTAAGTAGAGCCTCCTCTTCCATTCCTGGTGCGCCTGAACCGCCACGTCGACCTTAGCGGTGTTGTTTCAGTTCAGCTATTTCCAGCCTGTGCACGATGATGCCGTTGCTGTGGTGGCTGTATCACGCCGCATTGCTGTCTGTAAGTCGTCAAAAATTGTTTCCGAATTTCTGAGCGACCTACCGATCGAACACCCGGGCCGGACATTTCAGAGCCGATGATGCTCTCTCCGGCACGGCAACATTGGTCAAGAGCCCCATTTGCAACGCATTTATGTCATCACTGGTCAGGCTGGTCTCGATGTGATCTTCATCACGTATATGCGTTTCGTCTCTATGTTGTTCAACTAAAGAGTGGTGAACGCGATCACGCGAACTAGTGTCCTGTCCAGTATTAGGACATTCCGAGTGATCATCGTCACACCCTTCTCTGCCGGAGCGTGATCTCCTATGGTTTCCCCGCAAGTTAGCGAGGATAAGTACCCGGACTGAAAATGAGTTAGTAACGTGAGCCGCAGTACGACCGGGTATCGGGGACATGCACCACAGGGTGGCCGGCGATTTGTTCCGGAAACCTGGCTGGGAGTCACGAACGTCAGGGATCACTCCCAACAATTCCGACGTAGCAAGGGAGGTCACGGCATGGCGAATGAACCAACCACGGCATCGACTGCGAGTTCGCGCCTGCGGCCGGCGCAGGTCTACTGGATCGCATCCATCTGCCTCGCGGCGGGCCTGGCGATCGGTTATCTGACTGGGGGATCGCCATCGGCTCCATCCCCGCGGAGCAGCGTTGCCACGGCTCAGGCGCCGCCCGCCACCCAGGGCGCCATCAACGGCGGACACGCGTCGAATCACGTACCAAGTCTGGATGAAATGAGGCGGGTGGCCGACAAGCAGGCAGGACTTCTGCTCGAAAAGTTGAAAGCGGATCCGAACAACACCGCGCTTCTCGTTCAGGCAGGAGACGTTTACTACCGGAGTCACCAGTTCGGAGACGCAACCGCCTATTACGACAGGGCGGTGAAGGCCGATCCCAGGAATGTTGCCCTGCGGACAAAATTGTCTTCGAGCCTTTACCGGAATGGCGATGTGGATGGCGCAATCGCGGAGTTGAACCGGGCGCTGCGCTATGACCCGAAAGACGCTAATTCGCTTTTCAACCTGGGCACGATCCGGCTGCAGGGCAAGGGGGACGGCAGGGGCGCCCTCGCCGCCTGGCAGCAATTGTTGAAGTCCAACCCGGAGTTGAGCCCCGACCGCAAAGCGGCGGTGCAGAAACTGATGGCGGACGTGATGACGACCCTTGGCAATCAACGCGGAACTGAAGGAGCACGTAAGCAATGAAGGACAGACTTCAATCCCCGAGCATTCAATCCCGGCTCATTCAATCCCGGACCGGGGGATGGACACCCAAGCAGGCCGCGGTGATGTCGTTTGTGTGCCTGACAGTGGGAATCACGGGGGGCTGGTCCATCCGCAGCGCGCAGAACCGGGCGTCGGCGGCATCGGAGAAAACTGCCGTCGTTACCGCCCCGGCGGCGACCGAAGCCACGCCGGCAACTCCAGCATCCTCTTCGGCGGCCCAGATCGTCTCTCCCTCCCAATTGAAGGAAATGGCCGATACGCATGCAGCGCCGCTACTCGATCAGCTGAAGTCAAGTCCGCAATCCCCGGATTTGCTGACCAGCATCGGCAACGTCTACTACGACGCGCAGCAGTATCCCATGGCCGTTGACTACTACGCCCGCACTCTCAAGATCAAGCCCTCCGACGCATCGGTGCGGACCGATATGGCGACTGCGTTCTGGTACATGGGGAACGCCGACCGGGCGATCGAGGAATTCAACAAGGCGCTCGCCTACGAACCCACAAATCCCAATACGCTCTTCAACCTGGGCATAGTCAAGTGGAAGGGAAAAACGGACGCCTCGGGCGCATCCGACGCCTGGAAGAGGCTGCTGGCTGCGAACCCGAACTATGAGGGCAAGGACAAAGTCGAACAGATGCTGGCCGAAATCAACAAGCAGCCGCAGCCGGCAGGCTGGCCGCGACCGCAGACACACTGAACCGCAACAATCCACAGGAATCGAAAGGGCAGGCTACGCAACCGGCACAGTTCCGGCCGGAACCAGCCGTCTGCGCCTCGTGAGCCATGGCTAGACGCGACCCCGGCCTCGAGAAGAGGTACCGGGTGAAGCCAGCCTATTTTCCGCACATCGGGATGAACGGGCCGTTTGCCACAGCGGAATCCGGAAGAGTGGCACTCCCATCCGGCGAATACGACGCGTTCACTGCACCCTCCGACGGCTTGGGCGTTGTCGAGTAGCAGGCTTTCCCCGTTGTGGTGTCGAGAACCAGGGGATAGCCCACGTAGGGCACGTAATGGTGAATGGGGTTCTGGCGTCCGGAGACGTAGCCGTAAATTCCGGCCATGATCAGCAGAACGACGACCGACCAGGCGGGAATTCTTAGCGGGGCTTTGACGACTCTCAGAACCGCGGCAACTGAAACGGCAGGCTTCAATTCCAAGGTGTGCACTGACATAACTGCTCCTTCAATGTCTGCAAGACCCTCGCTCGATCGGGATCTTGGCAAACACGCTCACTCAGGAAACTCACCTATCGTAGTAGGCGGAATTCGTTCCTATTTGGGGTTGTGAAAAGCATAGACAAAATATTTCGGATTGGACAGTGATTTTTTGCACTTCATCTACCACATTCGAGCTATTCGATCCGCGAACCACCTTCCGGGCGCCCCGCCGGGTGCCGCTAAGATGAATATCATGTCCAGAAAATTGCGCTGGGGGGTACTCAGCACCGCCGCCATCGGTCTAAAAAAGGTCATTCCGGCCATGCAAATGGGGCAATACACGCGGGTCACCGCGATCGCTTCCCGCGATCTTGCCAGAGCGCGCGCCGCCGCAGATGGGCTCGGAATCGAGACCGCTTACGGGTCCTACGAGGCGCTGATGGCCGATCCGGACGTGGACGCCATCTACAATCCCCTGCCCAATCAGATGCATGTGCCCTGGACGATCAAGGCGGCCGAGGCGGGCAAGCACGTCCTGTGCGAAAAGCCCTTGAGCATGACCGTGGCGGAGGCAAAGACCCTGCTGGCGGTACAGGAACGCACCGGGGTGAAGATCGGTGAGGCGTTCATGATCCGCAGCTATACTCAATGGCGGCGCCTGCGGGAACTGCTCGACCACGGGCGGATAGGAGAACTGCGGTCGGTGATCGCGGCGTTCAGCTATTTCAACCGCGATCCGAACAACATTCGCAATGCGGTCGAGTCGGGGGGCGGGGCTCTCTATGACATCGGGTGTTACTGCATTCATGCGTCGCGATACGCGTTTGGAGGTGTCCCCAAGCGGGTGGTGGGGCTGATCGAGCGAGATCCGGAGTTCGGGACCGACCGGCTGACCTCGGCCATGCTGGATTTTCCCGGCGGGCAATCCATCTTTACCTGCAGCACCCAACTGGTGCCGTACCAGCGGGTGCATTTCCTGGGGACCAGGGGACGCATCGAGATCGAGATTCCGTTCAACGCACCCCCGAACCGGCCGACGCGGATGTTTATCGACGAGAAGGGCGATATTTTTGGCAGCGGAATCGTCACCGAGGAGTTTGACACCGCGGATCAATACACCATGCAGGGCGACGCGTTCTCCAGGGCGGTTCTGGAAGGTGGCCAGGTGCCGGTGCCTCTCGAAGATGCGATCGCGAATATGGCGGTCATCGAGGCGATCTTTCAGTCGGCGGCCCGCGGGGAGTGGATAGAGATGGCATAGGCGTCCCGGCAATTTAAACTTGCCATTTGCCGCCCTGAACCTGTATGCCCATGAACGACATGACGACTCTCAGCTCAACGCGCGGACCGGACCGGCCCCTGTTGGAACTGACGATTGGCGGGCTTCTGGAGCGCACCGCCAGCCGCTTTCCTGATGGCCTGGCGGTGGTTTCCCGGCACCAGGCGAAGCGGATGACATGGGCCGAACTCAGCATGGCGGCTGACCGGGTGGCGCGCGGCCTGTGGTCGCTGGGTGTCCGGCACAGCGATCGCGTGGGCCTGTGGTCCACCAACTGCATCGAGTGGATCATGATGCACATGGGCTGCGCTCGCGCCGGAGCCGCGCTCGTAAATGTGAATCCCGCCTACCGCTCGCACGAGTTGGGATACACCCTTACGCGGTCGCAGATGAAAGTGCTCTTCCTGTGGCACAAGGACAAGCGGGCCGACTATGAAGAAATCCTGGAACGGGCGCGGCATGGGCTCACCCTGGAACTGGCGCACACCATTTACTTCGATTCGCCTGAATGGCCGGCGCTGCTCGACGCGCCGGG
>DASXGD010000129.1:0-6979 GCA_036489245.1 Occallatibacter sp.
CGGAATTGGAACGATCGCAAAGCGGGCAGCCATGCCAACGACCACCATCCGCCTCGACCCCGACGACATTGCCAAAGCGCGTGTACAGGCGGCGGAGCGCGGTCTGCGCTATCAGACCTATCTTAAGATGATCATTCACGAAGCCCTGCGTGACGCGGAGCAGAAGCGCAAAGCGTCTTAGAGGCTCACTCGCGGTGACATTTTCCTGACAACGGACTCTGCCCTGCCCTTTATGATCGGAGTGCAATCGACATCGAGGGAGATTCCGTGCGCAAATTGATCCTGAGCCTGATCGTGATTCTCGCCGCCGGCGCGACTGCCGTGCACGCTGCCAGCATTTACGACTTCACGATGAAGTCGATCGACGGCCAGCCCGTGAGTCTGAAGAGCTACAGCGGAAAGGTCGTCATGCTGGTCAACGTCGCCAGCAAGTGCGGGTTTACTCCGCAGTATGCGGCCCTGGAAGCGCTTTACGAAAAATACAAGGACCGCGGCTTTGTCATCGTAGGCATCCCGGCCAACAATTTCGGGTCGCAAGAGCCAGGCACCAATGAGGAGATCAAGAAATTCTGCTCCAACAAGTACAACGTGACCTTTCCCATGATGTCGAAGGTCTCGGTGCTTGGCGACGACAAGACCCCGCTCTACCAGTTCCTGACCGACAAGTCGCGGGATCCCCAATTCGGCGGCGATATCCAGTGGAACTTTACCAAGTTCCTCTTCGACCGCAACGGCAACGCTGTGGCGCGCTTTGAGCCCAAGGTCACTCCCGATTCGGCCGAGGTGCAGGCGGCGGTTGAATCGGCGCTGGGCAAGTAGGATCGGCGGGCTGGCCGAATTGGTGGTTCCCCACCATGGCGACGTCTGACAAGGCGGCTGGAATGGGCAACCGGCCAAGTTCCCTCATAGAAACTGGTACTTCTGCCAGTTTCGAGCGGACAAACGGCGGCCTATTTTGTTTTCGTGTTCCAATCCAGTCCGGCCCGTGCCGCGCGGCGTGAATCAAGGATCGCGTGCGCATGGTTCCGTCCACGGATTGGTGTTACGCAATCTTTCCGGAGGTGATTGCCTCAGTGGCGAAGACAAAGGACGTAATCCAGAATTCCCGCAAGCTGGCCAGGCCGTTTCGCATTACGAGCGGAAAGAACTTCAAGCTCAAGAAGTTTGACCCGAGCGAAACCCTGGGCCTGAGTTCCGAAGACAAACCCCGCGCCCAGGAGGCCCTGGCCAATGGCGTGGAGGCTCTTGCCAAGCTGCAGGACATGCTCTATGCCCAGGACGAATGGGCGGTCCTGCTGATCTTTCAAGCGATGGATGCGGCGGGCAAGGACGGCGCCATCAAGCATGTCATGTCGGGCGTCAATCCCCAGGGATGCCAGGTTTATTCGTTCAAGTCTCCTTCCTCGGAAGACCTGGACCACGATTTTCTCTGGCGCTGCATGAAGTGCCTGCCGAACCGCGGCAACATCGGCATCTTCAACCGCAGTTATTACGAGGAGACCCTGGTTGTCCGGGTTCATCCCGAATTTCTTGCCAAGCAGAAGATGCCGCCTTCCCTGGTGACCAAGAAGATCTGGGCCGAACGATTCGAGGACATTTCCAACTTCGAGCGGTACCTCAACCGCAATGGCATCGTGGTGGTGAAGTTCTTCCTCAATGTTTCCAAAGGCGAGCAGAAGAAGCGTTTTCTTTCACGTGCGGACTTACCCGAAAAGAACTGGAAGTTTTCGGCTGCGGACATGTCGGAGCGCGGCCACTGGGATGCGTATCAGGCGGCCTATGAAGACATGATCCGGAACACCGCGACGAAGGGCAGCCCGTGGTACGTCGTCCCCGCCGATAACAAATGGTTCAGCCGGGTGGTGGTTGCGGCGGCCGTGATCGATGCGCTCGCGGACCTCGATCTCGCATACCCGAAAGTCGATGAGGCAAAGCTCGCGGAGATTGAGGAAGCAAAAAAGATTCTTTCACGCTCGAAATAGGTGCGGAGGCCGAGCCGCACTGTCGTGACGCGCAATTCATGTCGAAACCTCAGCCGGCCGGCGGGGTGCGATTGAGCGGGAAATGCCCCGAGGCCCGTTTCCTGCAAGGGCGGAGGTTTTTCAAAGGGAAGTGCGGGCAGTCAGCGTAACCTAACCTGTCCCGCTCCGCGTCCTCATCAAGGTTGATTGCGCGGCTGCGGATTGTCTTTCGCTGGTGCAGGAGTCTTGCCGTCTGGCATCACTTCAAATCCGGGCAGCATGTGCGATTCGGATCCGAATTTGTGGTAATTCCCGTATGCCGTGTCGTTGAGCAGGGTCTGGTACGGTCCGTACACCTTGAAATCCAATCCCCAGAAACTGACGGGCCTGACGGTCCGTTCCCTGGTGATGGCAACGCTTCGTTTCGGACAGGTGAAGGTGCGACCGCCAATCTCCACGGGGCCGTACTCGACCATCATGTTTGAAAACGGCACCGGGCGGACCGGGCTCAGGTCCGTCTCGCGGATCCATCCCGGTTCAGACTCCACGGTGATGCGAAGAATCGCTCCGGTATCAGGATCGACGGCCAGTTCGCCATGGTGTCCCAGTCGTATTTCGATCCTCGACCCGTCGACGAGACAGCAGTAAACGACGGAATATCGGGGGTTCTCCGCGCCCACACTGTAGTAAAACACCGCAAGCGTTCCTTGGCCGGTTTGCTCCCAGCGGGCCCAGTTGAGCCTGCTGTTGCCGCGGCGGACCTCGTCGAGAACGATTCTTAGAATGGGCCCGAATATCCCGGTGGTGCTGAGTTCATTCCGGCCTGCGACGCGCTTGCCAGCCACCTTTTCCTGGACGCGCTGTTCACGTCCGTTTCGATAGAGCAGAGTGGTCCGCTCGCTCATTGTTTGAAGCAGCGCACGGTTCGGCAGCGCGGCCTTCCAAGTATCTTTTGGTCCTGGCGAGGGCTGCTCATATTTAACGGTGGCCGCGTCGGCGGAAAAATCCGGAAGCATCGGCACGACCGCATCGAGATATTTCTGCGCCCGCTCGGTGATCCGGGACTGCATGGCATCGTCTGGGGGAGGCTGGCCGGGGACCTCGGACGATGGAGGAGCGAGAAAGACGCTCTCGTCTCCCAATGCGGTCAATGCTGCGTTCGATTCCTTAGCGTGTAGATGTTCTTTCCAGTCCGCAAGCTGCCCGGACGCGAGTCTCTCGGTCAACTGCATGCCTCTCAGTTTTCCAGCCAGATCGTGCCCACCAGGATCCGATTCGAGGAACTGCTTCAACCCGGCGACATCCAGCCGCTTCTCCGGAACACGCGGTTCATCATAGAAAACGGGCTGATTGTAGTAGCCGTGGCTGGTGCGCATCTGCAGTTGTGATGTTCCGGCCAGGACCGCCAGATCGAAATATTCGTCAGGTTGCGTGGCGTGCGGGGGATCGAACGAAGTCGTGTAGAAATCGCTGACGTCGGCGATGCATCTTCCAATATCAGCCGCAATACTCTGAGAATTGTCTAGAACAATGCCGCCGCTCTGAACTGCCAGCACCGGGAGCGCGAAATACGGAACCGGGGATTTCAGTGTTGGATTGGATGATGAGCGAATTCCGGAAAGAAACCGGTGATAGTCGATGGCAGGAATCTTATCGATAACGGGAATCTCAGGATCCGGCCAGGGCGTGATGTCATAAATAACCATCCGTGCTTCCCGAATGCGGGTCGAGAGTTCAACCAGAACCGGAAATGGTCCGCCCTTCGCATGGAATTCGCCGCGAATGGACCAACCATAGCCCATCCATATCAGCGCTTTTCGACCCGGAATGTCTCTCCACTTGACCGCCTGAGCGTAAACCGTGCGGAGTTCTTCATCCCACAGGGTATCGCGGAGACTGATGCCTGGTTGGCGCGCACGGCGAAACTTCCAAGGGGTTGGGAACATGTGATTCGAAGTAATGTCCTGAGCGAGGCTGTTCCCGTCGGTGGTGGGAAACCGCGATCTGTAAACTCCGTCAGCTTTCACCCACAGGATGGAAACTGGCTGGGGCAGCACTCCGCCGTTGCGGCGCAGGAAGCTGATCGTTTCGTTCTCGACGAGAGCGAGGTCGACAGGCGAGAGGTCGACCTCGTCGAGGACCAGGCAGGCTTCACTGAAATCACTCAGGCTGGAGCGGTGAAACGACACAATCTTCGCGGCTGCCCCGTCCTGCAACAAGGTCAGATCTGTGGACTTCAGATCTCCGAATGTCCTTCCCAGCTGGTCTCGGGCAGCAACATCAAGGTGGATCAGTCCTTCGCGGTCGTCGCTCGTGGGCATGATTGTCGTTTGTGGCTGGCCGAGTGGCAATAGCATGGGTTTAGCGAGCAGGGGTTCAGCGATCTCTGACGGGTCATCTGCCTGTGTCTGCGGCTGTTGAGCGTGAGCAGCCCCTGCCGAACCCAACAACGAGAGAAGGAAGGCAATTATCCGCAACATGTCCGTATTGCCGAACCGACCCAGTTTAACCGAAGGGCCGGATCGAGACGTTCCGACCGATTGTCCCCGGTGGCGCAAGCGCGTGCGGAATTCGGGCCCGCAAAGGCCTCGCATGTGCGCGTGCTACATAGCCTTCAGCAGCTTCACGAGCCGCGCGAATCCCTCTTCGCGCGCCGTCTTGTTGCCCGGAACTGTGTTGCCTGGATCCTCTCCGGCGCGCATGAACCCGTGCCCCGCGCCGTCGTAGGTCACAGGCTCATACTTCTTGCCCGCGGCTTTCATTGCGGCGGTGGTGGCGGAAATCGTGGCGTCGACGCGTGCGTCGTTTCCTCCATAGAAGCCGTATACGGGCGTGAAGACGGTGGAAATATCCGCCGGGCCGGTCCCGTAAAAGACGAAGGCCGCGGACAGGTCTTTGCGATGGGCCGCAAATGCGAACGACTTCGACCCGCCCCAGCAGAAACCGGCGATCGCGATCTTGCCGTTGGCCGCGGGCAGTTTTTTTGCATAATCAGCCGCTGCATCGAGATCCGCCATCACCCCGTCGGGATCCAGCGCGGAGACAGCTTTCACAGCCGCGTCCTGGCCTGCAAACTCGCTCGAACCACCGCCATTCGGCCCAAAGCCGCTGAGAAGGTCGGGAGCGACGACGATGAATCCCTCCGCCGCAATCTCGTCGGCCATCTCCTTCGCCCAGTCGGTGAGTCCGAAGATCTCGTGAATCAGGACCACGACCGAAGCCTTGCCTTTGGTCTCCGGATAAACCACCAGCGCCTGCACGGTTCTGTCTCCGTGCTTGAGGGGCACGTACTCGCGGTGGCGCGGCGACGCCTCCAGCCGCGCCTTGGCCCAGTCCTGCGCATGGAGGGCGGTTGTCATCGATGCCACGAATAGTACGGCGGCAAGTTTCGAGGGGAAGGCCATCGAATTCTTCATGCGGAAAGTCTAATCCAGTCCCCGCATCCCTAGTTCCCCGCTTTCTTAAATCCCGCCTTGAGCGTGTCCAGGCGCGGGCGGCTGAAGGCGGCCTGAGGCACATCGACGACGGCGAGGCCGGGTCCTTCCCAAAGAAGCCGGGGCGGGCCCTCGCTGGCGGAGTGGAGTTCCTCGACGTGCAGCGCATGGCGTCCGGCGCGCAGGCCGAGAGAGCCGCGATCGTAGCGCATGGCATTGCCGGGCGAACCGCACACCTGGGGAAAGGGCGGGCCGGTTCGGGCGATTTCGAGCCCGTCGATGACGAGGCGCGCACCATCGCGATCCATCAGATGGAAGGTGTAGCCGCCGTCGGCGGGTATGTCGAGGAACCCATCCCAGGCGACCCCATACTTGGTGAACCCCTGGGCGTCGGCATTGAGATTGGGCGCGTTGCCGGAGATCACGGCGGTTTCGGCTGAGAAATCCGGCAACTCCGTCCAGGCGCCGGCATAAATCTGAAAGGCCAGGCCAGGCAGCATCGGGCCGGGAGTGGGAACGGCTTCATGCCATTTTGAGACAACCACCTCACCCTGGGCCGCCCAATCGCTGCGGTTCCGGTCGCCCTCGGCGCGGAGCACAACGCGGAAGCGCCCGGCGCCATTGGCTCCGTCGAGTTGAGTCCCGTCGAGATCGACGAAGCGGTGCTTGACCTTGCGGCCGCGGGCCTCGGTTCCGTCGCCGAAGAGCCAGGTGAACCGGGTGTGCGGCGATTCCCGGGCGGTGAAGGTGACCTTCTCGTCCGGACCGAACACGGGCGGATCGACGGTAAACTGCGCCACCGGCCCCGGAGTGACCTCGAATCGTGGGGGATCGGCGCGATCAGCGTTCAGATTCAGGATGAGGGGCAATTCGGCGTCGGTAGCAGCGACTTTCTGGCCGTACTTGACATTGTCGAAAACAACGTTCGATACATCGCCCGACATCAGCGATCCGGCGAGGGGAGGCTGGTCGAGAGCCCAGATGTTGCGGAAGGTGAAATCGTGGAGCGCCGGCGCTTCCTGCTCCATCTGCACCAGGGAATACCAGTCATCGAGAAAGAGGTTTTCAAAAGTGTAGTGGCCATGGTCGCCCAGCGAACCGTTGGCGCCCCAGAAGCCGAGCAGGCCGAAGGTCTGGCCGCAGGCTCCGATGCCGGCGTGGAGAATGTCAGAGTTGCGCAGGGTGAAGTTGCGCGAGTTGAAGATCTTGCGCGGCCAGCCGGCGCGGACGATGTTGGAGATGCTGGTGGAGAGAACGCTGTCTTCGACCAGGATGTTCTCGACATCGCGGCCGGGCCGGAGGAGATCTTCGTCGGTGTAGCCGTCCCAGTTGCCCATCAGCGCAATCACGTCATCGGAGGCGCGGAAGAAGGAGTTGCGCACGACGCCGTCGCTCGAGCCGATCCAATCGATGCCGTCCTGGTTGGCGTTGCCGGGATTGCCGCCCATGACGCGGATGTCGTTGTAGACGATGTTGCTCGAGTCTTTCATCTGGATCGACCAGGTGCGCGAACGGACGATGCAGGTGAGGCCGTCGACCTCGATGTGATGCGATTCGAAGAAGGTCACGCAATGCCAGTCCGGT
>DASXGD010000153.1:0-3783 GCA_036489245.1 Occallatibacter sp.
CTTCGATGCCATGCTGGGGCTGGCCGCCGGCATCCTCGGCCGTTTCGTTGAGAAGGAAGAAATCTGGGACTTCACCCCGTTCATCGACCTCAGCCTTTATCGCTGGGTTCGCCGCATCCTGCGCCAGCCGCGCTTCGACCGGCAGTTTCTCATGCTGGTTCTGATCGTCGGGTTCGAAGTCGTCCGCGAGTCCCTCCGGCGCATGTACCCTGGCCGCCTCTTTGCCCTGGTCACCGATTCCTGGGGACTTCAGATTCTCGTCTGGCTCAGTGCTCCGGTGGTCGTCGGCATCGCTCTCAAGGTGTGGAACGCTCTCCGCCTCGAAATCAAGTTTGAAGAGCAGAAACATCTCCTGCTCGAAGCACGCCTCGACGCACTGCAGCGGCAGATTAATCCTCACTTCCTCTTTAACACGCTCAACTCCATCGCCTCCCTGGTGCGAAGCCGCCCCGAAAAGGCACGCGAGATGACCGTGAAACTGGCCAACATCCTGCGCGCACTGCTCAAGGATCACGACACCTATGTCCCACTCCGTGACGAGTTGAGCTTCACTGACGATTACCTGGATATCGAAGTCGTTCGCTTTGGGGCCGACAAGCTGAGGGTGGAGAAAGACATCGATCCCCAGACCCTGAGCGTGATGGTTCCCAGCATCCTTCTTCAGCCGCTGATCGAGAACAGCATCAAGCATGGGCTGGAGCCGCGCATCCACGGCGGCACGGTCACGCTGCGCAGCCGCCTGCAAGGGAATCGCGTTTCCATCGAAGTCGCCGACGATGGCGTGGGCATAACCGCCCGGCCCGATTCCTCTCTCCGCCGCACCGGCAACGGCATCGGCATGCAGAACGTGCGCGAGCGCCTGGAAGTTCTCTACGGGTCACAGGCGCGCTTTACCGTGGTCAGCAACCCGGGACGGGGAACGCTGGTTTCGATCGAGCTGCCTGCCAACCTGCCGGAAAATTCCTGAGCACCTGCTTCACAGTTGCACAGCCTCACCGTTCCTGCGACAGTCGGCCGCGGAAGTCAAGGCAGTGGCGTGATTTAGGGTTGGCTTCACAGTTGCACAGGAGCACAGAATCTGTGACCCTGTGAGGGCGCCGACTAGAAATCCTTGATTATAAGTATGTTAATGCGACCTTCACAGTTCCACCGGAAAAAACCGGGGGGGAGGGGAGGGGTGCGCGTTTTGGCCGAGCAAAAAATGAGGTAACAATCCCAAATAGAACAAGTTGCATCCAGGTACCCGGGAAAAACCAAGGGTTCAGAACCCCGGTTTATTGCATCCGGAACGGTCGTTAACGATGTCGATATTTGCGCTGTGAGTCCGGGTCTTTCCTGTTTCTGAAGAATTGTATGGGTGATCCCGGATTCATTGTGCCATTTTGGGGGTTAATTCCCTGCAGATCAGACGATGAGCCGGGGTGGCCGCACCTCAATGGTATGGCGTCCCCGAAATTCATTTCAAAAACAGGCCGCCCGAACCGCAGGTCCTTCGACTACGCTGCGCTTCGCTCAGGATGACAGCATAAAAGCTGCTCAGGATGACAAGCTCAATTATGGTGCGAATTTCGGGGACCCTTTTTCTACTTTGGACGATTTCCGAACTGGTTCCTGTCTGGTTCTGATCTTAGGGTTTGACCATCGATTCCAGGGCCAGCACTGCGTACCCGGTGGCGGCGTCGGTCATGAAAAGCCCCGCATCCGATTGGGGATCGCGGTTCTTGTTCAGCGACCATGCCGGCCAGGAGCCGGTGGCTTTGTCCTGGTTGGCCTTGAGCCAGGCCGCTCCCCGTCCGGCCTGGGGCGCCCCGATTCCGTTCTGTTCGAGAGCCAGCACAATCAGGCCGGTTGCATAGCCGTCCGATCGGGTTTCGAGCGGCGTCTGGTCGCGTCGTTCCCAGGTGCCAAGCTCGGTCAGGCTCCAGCCCCCGTCGGCGTGCTGGAGCTTTTTCAGACCCGCCGCCAATTCCGCCTCTTGCGCCTTGCTGAGAAGGCCGGGCATAGACGCCGAGGCCCATAGGGCGACAACCTTGTTCAGCAATGGCTGCGCGTCATAGTGGCGGAGCAGAAACGTACGCAACAGGGCCACGTTCGCGGCAATCTTTTTGTCATCGCCATAGTGGCCAGGCGCCTTTCCCACGGCCATTGCCATCAGCGCCGCCCAGTGGTATTGCGATTCCTTCGATTCCCACGGCGTGTAGGCGAAATCCTGCCACACCCATGCTCCGGCGTCCGGACCGGTCCTGGATTGCAATGCCCACGCATGGTCGAAAGCCATCCGCGTACGCTCGCTCAACTGCTTGTTGGGCGCGTCGTAGCTGGCCAGGATCACAGCATTCAGGACAGACTCCGCGTTGCGCGACTCGATTTCCTTGCCTTCGCCATATTTCTCATCGCTGTAGAAGGGAAGCATCGTGTCCCAGCTGCGAACACGCTTCTCGACATCGGCCAGCATCGCCTGTTCGCTCGGCGAGATTCCAGTTTCGCCCAGGGCCGATCGAAGTTCCGGCCGCGCCAGCGCATAGGGAGCCTGCGTGTGGCACGAGACGCACCTGGTTCCGTGGTCGCGCTTGTCATGGTCCCAGCCCTGCCACCACACTTCGCGGCTGTCGAGGTAGCGCGCCGCCGCCGTTTTGTCCCACTCCACCGGGACCGCTGCCGCCGGCTTGTCCGCGGCCAGAACGGCGCTGCGCACCGGACCGAGGAGGCCGGCCAGCAGCCCTGCGGTCGCAGCCGCCAACGCCAGGGAGGCCATCAGGGGTTTGTTTGTCATGCGCAAGACCTCAAAGAGCAGGGAAGCGGCGCCCGAATCAAGGGCTCGGCCATCGAAGCATGAGCCAAGCATAAAGCCGATTCCCGAAGTGGTGGCATAAATCCTGTCCAGCCGCCAAACCGTACCTCAGGGGCTAAAGCCCACGTTGATTGGTGCGTGGGTTATGCCGGGGATAAATCCCCGGCCTACCACCCGAAAGAGCAGAAGCCATGAATCGCGGGTTGCGCTCATCGTCCGGATCAGGTGCACGTTCCCTCCCGGTAACCCCCTTATCCACGCCACTCCACAGGTTCCCGCTGTATGCTCACAGCATGGTGCGCTTCACGGTGCTGGCGTCGGGATCGAAGGGCAACAGCACCGTCGTCTCGGGCGGCCATACCCGCATCCTGGTGGACGCGGGGCTGAGCTGCCGGGAATTGTTCCGGCGCATGAAGCTTGCCGGCGAGGAGCCCCACACCCTCGACGCCATCATCGTGACCCATGAGCACCTCGACCACATTGGCGGCCTGGCGGTCACGGCGCGCAGGCTGGGAATTCCTGTCTACTTCACCCAGGCGACGCATCGCGCATGGATGCGCTGGATTACGCCGCGCCCGCACATGACCTATGCGCAGTGGGTTGAACAGTGCCGCCAGCAGGCCGTCGCCCGCCAGGCCGAAGCTCTCGCCGCTGCCGTCGAGTGCGAGTGCGATGAGGCAGAAGCCGATTCTGTGACGGGACCGGTGACGGCGCAGGAGCTAAACGGCGCGGCGGGGAGAAACGGTGCGGCCGAGGCCGTGCCTGATCCCGTGCCTGATCCGGCCTGGCTTCCATCCGTCCAGTATTTTGAAGCGGGCCGACCGTTCCAGATCGGCGATATCACGGTGAGTCCCTTCACTATCCCCCACGACGCCGCCGATCCGGTGGGATTCGTTTTCCATGCCGAAGGCGTGCGCATGGCGGTGGCCACCGATCTCGGTTATATCCCGCCCAACGTTAAAGCGCAGTTGAAGTCGGTGGATCTGCTCTTT
>DASXGD010000154.1:0-5569 GCA_036489245.1 Occallatibacter sp.
CCTTCGCACCCGATTTGAGGAGCCTCAGTCCGTGGCGGCTCGATTGGGCCCTGCGGGCTCCGGAAGCCTTGTGGGTTCCGGAGTGCGCGGGCGGCTTCTTTTCATCGGGCGACTTGACGCTGCGGCGCAACGCGTCCATGAGGTTGATCACCTTGGCGCGAGGAGCGGGCTTCTCTTCAAGAGGCAGGGGAAGGTGCTTCATTTTGGCTTTGACCAGTTCGCGCAGCGCCGCTTCATAGTTGTCGGTGAACTTCGAAGGGTCGAACTTGGCGGCTTTGCGTTGAATCAGTTCTTTGGCGAGCGAAAGCTGTTCCGCATCGATCTTCGGCGTCTTTACATCGGAGAAGTACTCCGAAGCGCTGCGCAACTCGTCCGCATATCGCAGAGTATAGGCCATCAGGCCGGGCAGTTTTGGATCGGAGGGCGCGCAAATGGCCACCAGGTGTTCGCGGCCCCCCATCGCGATCTTGCCCAGGCCTGCGCGGTGCGTTTCCTTGAGCGCCTCTCGCACCACGGCGAACGCCTCGGCCTGCGAGTCCTTGTCGGGCACAACAAAGTAGGGTTTCTCGAAGTGGGCTGGATCGAGCTGATCCGGATCAACGAATTGCTCCATCTGCAGCGTATGCTTCGACGGGATGCGGAGGTGTTCGATTTCCTTCGGGTCGATCTGGACGTACTGACCTTTGCGGTACTCGTAGCCTTTCACGATGTCGTCCTTCGCGACCGGCTCTTCATCCGACTCGGAGACCTTCTGGTGGCGCACGCGGGTGCCGGTTCTGCGGTCAATTTCGTGAAAGTGAATCTCGCTTTTCGCTTCCGTGGCCAGAAATAGCTTGACGCCGAAGGCAACCAGCGAAATCTGGATTTGACCTGACCAGAATGGGCGCGGCACTCGTAAGGCTCCTTGTTTGAGTCAGATTCCCCGATATCGACACGAGTTGCTCTACTCCCATGCCGAGACCGTTCGCTACCGCGAGATCGTGGATGACGCGCTCGAATCAAGCGGCCGTGTGGGCATGCGTTGCGTGCACATTGATCCGTTCAGCGATTGACGTGAGGTGATGGTCGGCCTGCCCCTCTTCGTTGACCGTCATATGCAAAGCCTCTGCCGCGGCATTTTCGCCAAGCACCAGGGCAAAATGTCGAACCGCGCCATAGGCACCGATTTCATAGTGCTCCATGCGCTGAACGGCGGCAGTCAGGGCGGCGTCTTTCACAAATGCCGCCCGCGCATCCTCCATCAGGTCTCGTACTTCCTCGATCAACCCGTGCATTGCTTTGCACTTGATCGGACCGATCGAGGAGACGGAGGGATCGACGCGCTTCAGGTTCGCGAGCAGTTCTTCCAGGCGCTTGACGTGCAGTTCGGTCTCCTGCTGATGCGACCAAAGCACTTGCTGCAACTCCTCATCAACGGCCGCGTTGGCCATGTCGGGCAGCGCTCGAATGAGCTGTTCCTCGGCGGAAAGCAGCGTTCGCAGCTGATGGACAAACAGGGCGCGCAAATCCTTGAAGTTTTCCGATACGACTTTCATCTTTCCTCCCTTGCGGCTGTAGCCGTTCGCTCAAACGGTGTTGATCACACACCTCCGGCTATGAACCTCAGATGCGGCCGCCCGTCGATGGGAAGCCCCATAACCAGCCGGGAAATGGCAACCTTCATCTGCCACCCGGCAACCAAGAGCCAGGACCGAGGCCCTTGCACGGAAGGCCGATCGACTTGATCCTCCGGACCTGGAATGACGCCAACCCCCACGTACTATACTTGTCGAGCGCCGAGTTAATCTCTACACGATTGGACGGATAGAAATGACCAAGCCAACTCTCCTTGTCATGGCCGCCGGCATGGGCAGCCGGTATGGCGGCTTGAAACAGATTGATCCTGTGGGCCCAAGTGGCGAAACTCTGATGGACTACTCGATTTTCGACGCCCTGCGCGCGGGTTTCGGAAAGGTTGTGTTCGTAATCCGCAAGGACATTGAAGAGCCCTTCAAGGACACCATCGGCGCCCGGTTCGAGAAGCACGTGCCGGTTGATTACGTCTTCCAGGAACTGGACAAGATTCCTCAAGGCTTCAAGGTGCCTGAGGGCCGGACCAAACCGTGGGGCACGACGCAGGCGGTACTGATGGCCGAAGAAGCCATTCAAGAGCCGTTCGCGGTGATCAATGCCGACGATTTCTATGGGGCCGAGGGCTACCAGGTGCTTGCGAAGCATCTCCAGTCCGGCACATCGGATTACGCCATGGTGGGGTTTGTTCTGCGCAATACCCTTTCGGACTTCGGTTCGGTGGCCCGCGGGGTGAGCAAGGCGGACAGCAATGGCTATCTCCAGACTGTCAGCGAGCTGACCAGCATCGAGCGGGATGGAAACCACGCCAAAAACACCGATCCCCAAGGCAATGTCACCGAGCTTACCGGCGACGAGCTGGTCTCGATGAACATGTGGGGATTTACGCCGCAGGTGTTCGGCCAGCTTCGCGAACGCTTTCAAAGCTTCCTGGAGCGAAGCGGCTCGGAATTGAAGTCGGAGAACTATGTTCCCGCCACCGTGAACGAACTGGTAGCATCAAAACAAGCCCGCGTAAAAGTGCTGCGCACCAACGATGCGTGGTTTGGCGTTACTTACCGCGAAGACCGCCCGCGCGTGGTCGACAGCATTGCCGCACTCATTCAGAAAGGCAAGTACCCAAGCACACTGTGGCAATGAACCGTAAGCAGATTGTGGCCGATGCCCCACCCCAGCGACCTGGACCTGAGCAACCTGGACCTGAGCAACCTGGACCTGAGCGGCCCGGAACTGTCGGTCCGCCCCAGGAAGCAAAAGCAGCCCAGGAAGCACCGGCGCCTCCTTGGACGCCCCGGCTCGCCGGGGACCCCGAAACCGCGGCTCGCGCGTTTGCAATCAGCGGCAAACTCGCTGCAGCCACGCCCTATGGCAGCGGCCATATCAACGATTCGTACTGCGCGATCTTCGAGCACCGAAGCGCCAGCACGCGATATCTCCTCCAGCGCATCAATCATCACATCTTCAAGAATCCCGTCGCGCTGATGGAGAATATCCAGCGTGTGACGGCGCATCTTGGCGCGCAGGTTGCGGATGATCCCGACCACGATCGTCGCGCGCTGAGGCTTATCCCCGCGCGGGCCGGCGGAGTGCTGCACGTGGATGCGGACGGAAGCTACTGGAGGGCGTACCAGTTCATCGGCAACGCCACGACCTACAACTCGGTCCAGTCTCCGGACCAGGCATTTCAGGCCGCCAAGGCGTTCGGGGAATTTCAACGGATGCTCGCCGATCTTCCTCCTCCGCGGCTGCACCATACGATCCCGGACTTCCACCACACGCCGAAGCGATTCGCAGCACTGGAGCAGGCCATCGCCTCTGACGTTGCCGGACGCGCCGTCGGGGCCAGGCCGGAAATCGACTTCGCCTTGGCGCGAAAGTCACTTACGACACGGCTCGTCGAGGCCGGCCTGCCGGAGCGCGTCACCCACAACGACACCAAGATCAACAATGTGCTGCTGGACGATAAGACCGGCGAGGGAACCTGCGTCATCGATCTCGATACCGTCATGCCGGGACTGGTGGCTTACGACTTTGGAGACATGGTGCGCACAGCTACCAGCCTCGCGCCCGAAGACGAGCGGGACCTGAACAAGGTGAACATGGAATTCCCATTGTTCGAGGCTCTGGCGCGCGGCTACCTGAGTTCCGCGGGAGGCTTTCTCACCCCGGCGGAAAAGGAATCGCTTGCCTTTGCCGGCAAGCTCATCACATTTGAGATCGGGATTCGCTTTCTCACCGATTATTTGTCCGGCGACACTTACTTCAAGGTGCACCGTGAGGGGCATAATCTTGACCGCTGCCGGGCGCAATTCAAGCTGGTCCAGTCGATCGAATTCCAGGAAGACCAGATGGCGGAGCTGATCCGGTCCATCGGCTGACGGTCCTCCCTCCGGAAGCGACGGCGTATGTTACGATGCGCGCACATGCGTATTTCCGTTGATCCATCATCCGTTTCATCCCGCCACCGATCCGTACGAAGGGCGTCATTCGTACTCCTCGCCCTTCAGCTCTCGATTGGGGTCTTCGCACAGCGTTCCGCGACTAGCGGCCCGGCTGATTCGTTCGACATCGTGATCGTGAACGGGCATGTGATGGATGGCAGCGGCTCTCCCTGGTATTCGGCCGACGTTGGCATCCGCGCCGGACACATCGCGGCGATTGGCAATCTGGAAAGCGCACCGCGCAAACAAACCATCGACGCCGGGGGGAAGATCGTCGCGCCGGGCTTCATTGACATGCTGGGCCAGTCGGAATTGACAATGCTCGTCGAACCGCGCGTGCCGTCAAAGATTTTTCAAGGAATCACCACCGAGGTCACCGGCGAAGGCAACTCCGCGGCGCCCCTGAATGAGGCCATGATTGCAGCCGACCGCGACGGCTACAACCATCTGCATATTCAGCCCGACTGGAAAACGTTCGGCGAATTCTTTGCCCGATTGGAACGCCAGGGAATGGGCATTAATCTTGCCAGCTATGTGGGTGCGACCAGCGTGCGCCGCATGGTGCTCGGGGACGCCGACGTGCAGCCCACACCCGATGAGCTGGCCCGGATGCAGGCACTGGTAGATCACGCCATGCAGGATGGAGCCGCGGGCGTGTCCAGCGCGCTCCAGTATGCGCCGGCGCCCTATGCCAGGACCGGCGAGTTGATCGCGCTCGCCAGCGAGGCCGCGAAATATGGCGGAATCTACGCCACCCATATGCGCAGCGAAGGCGACGCGGAACCCGCCGCCATCGACGAAGCGGTGCGGATCGGCCGCGAAGCGCGCATCCCGGTCGAGATCTGGCACCTCAAAGCCGCGGGCAAATCCAACTGGGGCCACATGCCTCAGATCGTCGCCCAGATCGTCGCCGCGCGCGCGTCGGGTGTCGACATCAGCGCCAACACCTACGCCTACACCGCCTGGTTCAACACCTTCTCCGCCTTCGTTCCTCCCTGGGCGCACGATGGCGGCGACGAAAAGCTGATCGAACGCCTGAAGGATCCCGCAACGAGGGCCCGCATCCGCAAAGACATGCTCTCCACCGCGGGGACGTGGGACAACGAGTGGCAGGAGATTCCAGGCCCGGAGGCGATCCTGATCGCGGTGGTTCAAAATCCCGACCTGATGCCGCTCCAGGGAAAGCGCCTCTCGGAAGTGGCCGCACTGTGGAAGGAAGACGCGATCGACGCCCTCTGCGACCTGCTCATCAAGGACAAGGCGTTTACCGAAGTGGCCGTGTTCGGGATGAGCGAGCCGGACGTCGTTCAGGCGCTCCAACAGCCCTGGGTTTCGATCGACAACGACTCGCAGGGAACTTCGCCGGAGGGCCTGCTGGGCCAGGAGCATCCACATCCCCGCGCTTACGGAACCTTTCCGCGCATCCTGCGCAAGTACGTACGCGAAGAACATGCCCTGACGCTCGAGGACGCCATCCGCAAGTTCACCTCCTTGCCGGCGCAGCGCATGCGGTTTACCGATCGCGGCGTGCTCAAGCAGGGCATGTGGGCCGACGTGGT